>CAYJPU010000165.1:0-8010 GCA_964372105.1 uncultured Undibacter sp. | reverse complement strand
GCGGTGGCGCCCTGCACGCGCGGGGCCGGCGCAGGCCGTGGCGCGGCAGGCCGAGCCGCACGGCGCACCGGCGCAGCGCGCATCGGCGCGACCACGGCGGCTTCTTCTTCCACCGCCGGCTGCCTGGCTCTGGCCGGCGCGGGCCGACCCCCGGTCTCGCCCACACCGCCTGCGAGGCGGAAGTACGAGACGCGCTCGTTCATCGACTCCGCCAGCTCTTCCAGCATCTTCGCCGTCGCCGCGTTTTCCTCGACCAAAGCCGAGTTCTGCTGGGTGACCTCGTCCATCTGGGTGAGCGCCTTGTTGACCTGCTCGATGCCGGTCGACTGCTCGGTACTCGCGGACGCGATGTCCGAGACCACGTCGGCGACCGTCTTGATCGAGTCGACGATTTCGCCCAGCGCCGCGCCAGCCCTGTTGACGAGCTCGACGCCTTCTTTGACCTGGCCGTTCGAATTGGTGATCAGGTCCTTGATGTCCTTGGCGGCCTGCGCCGAGCGCTGCGCCAGGCTGCGCACTTCGGACGCCACCACCGCAAAGCCCCGGCCCGCCTCGCCCGCGCGCGCAGCTTCCACCGCGGCGTTGAGCGCAAGCAGATTGGTCTGGCGCGCGATCTCGTCGATCACGCCGATGATGTCGGAGATGCGGCGCGACGACTGCTCGATGCGGGCCATGGCATCGACCGCCTGGGCGATGACCTTGCCGCCGCGATCGGCGACCGTGCGGGTGCCGGCGGCCGATCGATTGGCATCCTGGGCGTTTTCGGCGTTGTGCTTCACGATCGACGAAATTTCTTCCATCGACGCCGACGTTTCCTCGAGGCTCGCCGCCTGCTCCTCGGTGCGCTGGGACAGATCGGTGGTGCTGGTGGAGATCTCCGCGGTCGCAGTCGACACCTCGCGGGCGGCGTCGGCGATGGCGCGGATCATGTCCGACAGACGCCCGACCGCGGTGTTGAAGGCGGCCGAGATCTCGCCGACCTCGTCCTTGCGGCGGACGTTCGGCAGTGCGACGTCGAAGTCGCCCTCGGCCATGCGCTTCATGGCGCCGGCGATCGTCACGACCGGGCGCGAAATGCCGCGGCCGATGAGGAGCGAGGCAACGCAGCCGATGGCGATCACGGCGAGAATGACGGCGACGAGAACCACCGATTGCCGCTCGATCATGGCATTGTTCGCGGCGATCTTGTTGTCCCGCCGTTCCTTGCTCTTGTCGGTCAGGTCCTCAGCCAGCTGGGCCATCGCCGTGAAGCTGCGCGTCGCGCCCATCATCAACGCCATGGCGGCGCCGGAATCGCTGTCGGCCATGTCGATGACGCCCTTGCTCTGCTTGACGTAGCTCGCGACCGCCGTTTTCAGGGGCGCAAGCTGCGCGGCGTTCGGGCCGTTGTCGAAGGCGGGATCGTCGAGCGCCTTCAATTTTTCAGTCATGGCATCCAGGGTCTTCGCGGCGTCGACGCCGATCGCCTTGATCTTCTTCTCGTCGGATTCGTTGGCCGCCGTCGCCATCAGGCGATAAAGCTGGACCTGCGCCTTCCACGCCGCGACGCCGAAATCGCCCACCGCTTCCGCCTGCGCCACCGGACCGGTCATGAGCCCATCGACGGCGGCCTGATTGGCGCGCTCCGTGACGATGGCGAACGCGCCGACGCCGGCCAAGGCGAGGATCATCAAAGCCGGTGCGAAGAGAACCTTCCACCGCAGGCTTAAATTTGCGAACCAGGACATGTCCAGCACACTCAGTTGACCACGATACCGCGTAGGGCGAGCGAATAGGGCCGCCGGAGCGGCCCTATCCATGCGTCACTGCTTGTAGACGCCGCCGCAAACGATAGTGTCGGGGAGCGGGTGGCAGAACATCTGCTTGGGCTCGACCTTCTTGGTCACCGGATTGGTGAACTTGTAGTCCTGCCAGAACTCGACCTTCTTGGCGGCAAGCGCCAAGCGCTCCTTCACGTAATACTTTCCGTCCACGTCCTGCGCTTCGGTCATGTCCTTGCCGATCAGCTTGGCGTTGGCGCCGTGCGACAGCACTTTGCCGTTATTGCCATAGACGACGACGTAAAGATCGCGGTCGGTGAAATCGCCGCCCTTCTTGTCGAACGCGGCATAGGCCTTTTCCGGACCTTCCTTGCCGACAAAGGCAACGGCCTTCTTCACCATCGCAATGGCCTCGTCCTTGCTGGCGTACTCCGCGCCGAAGGCGGGCACACCGAGGCCGACGACAAGGGCGGCTGCGGCTGCGAGCTTCACGACTTTCATTTCACTACTCCGTTGGTTGTTCAGACTTTCATCCGGAGAACGGCTGCCCGGCCACGACACACCCGTGACCCACATACCGTTTGCCCGGCCGGAAGAAGGCAAAGCTTCGCCGCATGCGCTGGCCCATAGAGCGCGAGCACTTCGCTGTTGGCGATTATTCGTCCGTACCGCCGCGTTTCGCATCACGCTGCGAAAACCTGGCGATCGTTCCGATTCGGCTCGCACCGCACGTCGAGCCGACCTATTCTTCATTCTTCTTGTTGTTCTTGTCGCGAGCCTAGGCGCGCGGTTGTAAAAAAATACTTTATCGGACGCCGGGCGTGAGACTTCGTAGCAACCAATTATGCAAAGTATAGCGTCATGAAAAAACAATAATATACATTGTCATCGAAGCGCCGGCGCTACGTTCCGCCCGGGTTCGCCTAGTGTGGCACCACGGAATCGAGCGCCTGCGCCAGCCGGCCGCTCGAAAACGGCTTCTCGAGCAGCTCGATGTTCTGCAACCTCAGCCATTTGCGATGCCGCTGCGTCGGATCGTAGCCCGACATGCAGAGCACGCCCATCTGCGGCCGCGCGCGCATCGCTTCCTTCACCAGCGCGACGCCGTCGATGCCGCCCGGCAGAACGAGATCGGTCAGCGTGACGTCGATGTTGGCCGGCGACTCGACCAGGTCGATGGCTTCCATCGCATTCGCCACTGCGTGAACCTTGTAGCCGAGATGCCGCAGCTGCGCCGCCGTCACCACCCGCACATCCGGGTCGTCCTCGACCAGCAGCACGGTCTTTTCCTTCTTCCTGGCCGCCGGGCCGCCGGGCACAGTTGCAACTTCATCCGCCTGCGCGGCGGTCGCGATCCGCGGCAGCCGGATGGTGATGGTCGTGCCGTCGCCGACCACGCTGTCGATATCGATGCACCCGGCCGACTGCTCGACGAAGCCGTGCACCATGCTCAGCCCCAGACCGCTGCCGAGACCGTCCGGCTTGGTGGTGAAAAACGGCTCGAAGACGCGATCGCGGACGTCTTCCGTCATGCCGACGCCGGTGTCGCGGATGCTGATGCAGACGTCCTCGCCGGTCGACGACGACTTGGGGCACTTGGCGGACGCGCAGGCCGTGGCGATGACCAGTTGTCCGCCCTCCGGCATGGCGTCGCGGGCATTGAGCGCGAGATTGAGCAGAGCGTTGGCCAGTTGATTACGATCGACGCTCACCATCGCCGACAAGGCGTTGAGACGCGTCACGATCTCGATGCGCTCGCCGAGCGTGCGTTGCAGCAGTCGCAGCGTGTCGAGAACGAGTTGATCGACGACGGTCGGCTCGGGTCCCCATGGCGACTGACGCGAGAACGTCAGCAGCCGCCGCACCAGTTCCGCCCCGCGCCGGGTCGCGCGCAGCGCGGCGTCGACCAGTTCGGGCTCGGCGGTCAGCCCGCGCGCCGCAGCGGTCTCGACGAATTCGAGGCTGCCCCGGATCACCGCCAGCAGGTTGTTGAAGTCGTGGGCGATGCCGGCGGTCAGTTGGCCGACCGCCTCCATTTTCTGCATCTGCGCCACCTTGGCCTGAGCCTGCTCGCGCCGCACCAGTTCCTGCGACAACTCCGCGGTGCGGTCGGCGACCCGCGTCTCGAGCGCCTGGTTGGCGCGCGCCAGGGTGACTTGCGCCTCTTCACGCTGGCGGATTTCATCCGCGAGGGCGATCGTGCGGTCGGCGACCCGCCTCTCAAGTGCCTGGTTGGTGTGCGCCAGTGCGTCCTTTGCCTCAGTCATTTCCAAGGTCATCGCAATCAGCTTGCGCTCGCGCATGGCGCCGAAAGCAATCGCGATCAAAATGCCGGCCGTGAGTAGCAGGGCGATGCCGGCATAGGCGCGGATGCCTTCACGCATATACCGGTAGACGACATCTTCTGATACACCGACAAGGGCGGTCAGCGGGTACGACTCGACCGTGCGATATGAAATCAGCCGGCTCACCGGGTCAACGACGCCGGGTGTACTCCAGAATTGACCCGATTTGTCCGGCCTCATGTGTTTCAGAATGTGGGCCTGCGGGTGGAGCTTTGTACCGATGGCCGCCAAATCGATCTGGCCATCGACGACCCGCGCGTACATGTAGCCGTCGAAGCCGATCAGCGCGAAGACGCCGCCGCGTCCGAGATCGACCTTGCCGACCTGCTTTGCGAGCTCGTTGATGTCGATGAAACCGACGATGGTGCCGGCGAACGTTCCGTCCGGCGACGCGATACGGCGCGAGAGCGGGATCGCCCACCGGTGGCTGAGCCGCATTTTATGCGGCTTGCCGATGACAAGCCGGTCGTCTGCCGATGCGCGATGCGCGCCATACCCTTCGTAAAACGTGCGGTCACCACCGATGACGTTCCGGTCGTAGGTCGTATCGATAATCCGGCCGTCGGCGCCAAGAATGGTGAAATCGAACGTCAGGTTGTTCCTGATCGACTGAGTTTCGGCCCACACCGTCAGATCATGCTTATCCGGATTGCTTTGATACGCGCTCCTCAAAAACAGCAGGCGGGCATCGACGCTGCTGAAGATGTGTGAAAACGACTGGTCGAAAATGCGGACCAGATTCTGGCCCCGCGTCACCGCGTCGTTGTAGTCGTTCTTGCGGTCGGAATAGATGAGATACGCGATGGCGCAGTAGATCACCGCCAGCATGGCGATGCCCATATAGGTCACCGGCTGCGCGAGACTGCGGGCCACACCTCGGATGCCGCCGGTCGTCACGAACGAGTGCTCCAAGACATATTTGGGGCCTTGCGGCGGCTGGCGCTCCGCGGAATCGCGGAGGAACTGGCCGGCTAACCTAATGATATCCCATGATACCGGTGGGAAAAAATACGCCTCGGGTGTTATTCACCGACGAAAGGTGGAAAATGGACCGATTGCTGCCGCAACCGCACCGCCTGCATTCAAGCGGGGTAGTCAATTGGAGCGGGCGAAGGGAATCGAACCCTCGTATGCAGCTTGGGAAGCTGCCGTTCTACCATTGAACTACGCCCGCGCCGGGTGACGTCATAAACGATATTTTCGCCGGTGTCAGGCCTCTCACAGCGCCGCGAAAGGGCCTTAAAAGCTGAAAGATTACCGAGCCGCAGGTTTTTGTTCCATGCCGCAAGGTTCGGCGCACGGGCTCGTGAACTCAGCGATATCCGACCGAATCGGCGTCTTACGCCTTGAAATGCTTCGACAGCTTCAGGCTCTGCGCCTGGTAGTTGGAGCCGATGCCCTGGCCATAGAGCTTGTCGGGCATCGCCAGCATCTTCTCGTACACCAGCCGGCCGACGATCTGGCCGTGCTCGAGGATGAACGGCACCTCGCGCGAGCGCACTTCCAGCACGGCGCGCGCGCCTTTGCCGCCGGCGCCGGCATAGCCGAAGCCGGGGTCGAAGAAGCCGGCGTAGTGCACGCGGAATTCGCCGACCAACGGGTCGAACGGCACCATCTCGGCGGCGTAGCCGGGCGGCACCTGCACGGCTTCCTTCGACGCCAGGATGTAGAACTCGTTGGGATCGAGGATCAGGCTCTTGTCGGGGCGCGCCTGCATCGGCTCCCAGAAATCCAGCACCGAATAGCCGGCGCGGCGCTCGACATCGATGAGGCCGGTGTGGCGCTTGGCGCGGTAGCCGACCAGCCCGCCGGGCCCGAGGCCGGAAAGATCGACGCCGATCGCAACGCCCTCGCTGACATCGGCCTCGTCGCTGTCGACGAGGCGCTCGCGCGCGTGCAACGCGCGCAAGGCGTCGCCGTCGAGCAGCGCATGGCCGTGGCGGAAACGGATCTGCGACAGGCGCGAGCCTTCGCGCACCAGTACCGGGAAGGTGCGTGGGCTGATCTCGGCATAGAGCGGGCCGTGATAGCCGGGAGCGATGCGGTCGAAGCCGCGGATCTCGTCGGCGATCACGCGAGTAAAGACGTCGAGCCGGCCGGTCGAACTTTTCGGATTGGCAGCGGCGGCGATGTCGCCGGGCAGCGCCAGACTTTCCAGCAGCGGCACGATATAGACGCAGCCGGTCTCCAGCACCGCGCCGTCGGTCAGCGCGAATTCGTGCAGCTTCAACTCGTCGATGCGCTTGGCAACCGTGGTCGAGCCCGGCAAGAAGCTGGCGCGCACGCGGTACGCCATGTCGCCGAGCCGCAGGTCGAGGCTCGCGGGCTGGATCTGATCGGGCGCTAAATCATAGGCGGGCAGGATCCCGCCTTCGGCGGCCAGCCGCGCAATCATGCGGTCGGGCAAAATGCCCTTGTCTTCCACAGCAAACGATAACGCCACGACGCCCTACTCCAGACAGATCGCCGATCTAACCCGACGGGTGCCTTGACGGGAAGCGGTCGGCCCCGCTACAAACAGGCTTATCCCGTGGTCATTTGAGCCGGCCGGCTTGCAGCCACGTAAAATAAATCGCTAAAAGGCCGGGGACGCGTGTGCCCGGCCGAGAATATTCTCCGGCCGGTTTTTTATTGGCTGGCGCAATACTTCACGCCGGCCGTAAGGAGGCCCGCATGGCCGCGTCGTCTGAGAAGAAATACCGCCCGGAAACCAACCTGGTCCACGGCGGCACGCTGCGCTCGCAATTCAACGAGATGTCCGAGGCGTTGTTCCTGACGCAAGGGTACATCTACGAAAGCGCGGAAGCCTGCGAGGCGCGCTTCTCCGGCAAGATCCCCGGCTACGTCTATTCGCGCTACTCCAACCCGACCATGAACATGTTCGAGAGCCGCATGGCGTTGCTCGAAGGCGCCGAGGCCGCGCGTTCGACCGCGACCGGCATGGCGGCAGTGACCACCGCGTTGATGGGGCAGGTGAAGGCCGGCGACCACATCGTGGCGGCCAAGGCGCTGTTCGGCTCCTGCCGCTGGGTGATCGAAGACTGGCTCGGCCGCTTCGGCGTGACCTCGACGCTGGTCGACGGCGTCGATCTCAAGCAATGGAAGAACGCCGTCACCAAGAACACCAAGGTGTTCTTCATGGAGACGCCGACCAACCCGACGCTCGAGGTCTATGACATCCAGGCGGTCGCCGACATCGCGCACAATGCCGGCGCCACGCTGACGGTGGACAACGTGTTCGCGACGCCGCTGTACCAGAGCCCGCTGACGTTAGGCGCCGATTGCGTGGTCTATTCCGCGACCAAGCATATCGACGGCCAGGGCCGCGTGCTCGGCGGCTGCATCCTGGCGTCCGAGAAGTTCATCATGGACAACATCCATCAGCTCATCCGGCAAACCGGACCGTCGCTGTCGCCGTTCAACGCCTGGGTGCTCTTGAAGGGCCTGGAGACCTTGCCGATCCGGGTCGAGCGGCAGACGCAGAACGCGAAGGCGGTGGCCGACGCGCTCGTCGGCCACAAGAAGCTGACGCGGCTGATCTATCCGGGCCACAAGGACCATCCGCAGGCCGACGTCGTCGCCAAGCAGATGAAGGCGGGATCGACCTTGGTGTCGTTCGAGGTGAAGGGCGGCAAGGAAGGCGCGTTCCGCTTCCTCAACGGGCTCAAGCTTACCGGCATCACCAACAATCTCGGCGATTCCAAGAGCCTGATCACGCATCCGACCACGACCACGCATCAACGGCTGACGCCGGCGCAGCGCGCCGAGCTCGGCATCGGTGACGGGCTGGTGCGGTTCTCGGCCGGCCTCGAACATCAGGACGACCTGATCGAGGATCTGCTGACGGCGCTGGATCAAGTGTAACTGTCACTCGGGGGGCACGCGTGCCCCCCGGTGTCGGCTAG
>CAYJPU010000164.1:0-8095 GCA_964372105.1 uncultured Undibacter sp. | reverse complement strand
GTCACTGTCCGCATGGGCATCCAAAACGCTCGATACAGTGAGGGCGAAGCCATGACCAAAATGAACCCGCCCAATCCAGCGCTTAATATAGCGAAGCCGGATAGAGGCGGTCATCCGGACGGGCACGCCGAGAAAGTTGACGGCGACGGCTACCTTAAATCGCTGGTCGTCAAGCGATCCCTCCTGGTTGGCAATCACAAAACCAGCGTCAGCCTCGAAGACGTCTTTTGGAACGCACTGCGAGCCATCGCGAACGAGCGCGGTGTCGGCTTGTCGAAGTTGCTCTACAAGATCGATTCAGAACGCCAGCACACCAACTTGTCATCGGCAATTCGGCTGTTTGTGTACGAGCACCATCGCAAACATTCTGAAAACGCAAACCTCCGGAACAAACCTTGACCGGCGCCGGCGCGCCGCGCAGCCGGCATCGCATTCGAACGATTCACCCCCGGCAAGCCGCCGAATTGAAGAAGGCGCTGGTCGAGCGGCAGGTGTAAGCCTGCGGCTTTTCACATCGCGAATAATTTCGTCATGATTTCATCTTGGCCGGGGCTCGCCCCGGCCATTTCGTTTTGGCGACTCTTGATCCCGCTACCACCCTGACGCAAGGTGCGCGCCGAACAGTCAATTGCGGCGGCACAAAGCATCGCTCGCAATATAAAAAGGGAGAGACTGGCGTGACCAACGCACTTCGCAGAGGATTCTGTCTATCGCTGGTGGCGGGGCTGCTCGCCTTGGCGCCGCAGACCGTGTTCGCGCAGAAATATCCGGATCGTCCGGTTCGCATCATCCTGCCGCTCGGCGCCGGCGGCGTCGGCGACATCTCGACCCGCATCGTCGCCGAGAAACTGAGCCAGAAGCTCGGCCAGCGCTTCATCATCGAGAACATGCCGGGTGCCGGCGGCATCACCGCCGCCCGCGCGACCATGCAGGCGCCGGCCGACGGCTACACGCTGGTTCTGTTCACCGGCGGCGTCGCCGGCGCCGTGCCGCTCTACAAAGACCTCGGCTACGACCCGCTCAAGGATTTTGCGCCGGTTTCCTCGATGGGCTTTTTCGACTGCCTCGCGGTGACCAACGGCGAGTCGGCATACAAGACGCTCGGGGACTTCCTCAAGACTGCCAAAGAAAAGCCCGGCACGCTCAACGTCGGCGTCATCAGCGGCGGCGGCGTGCAGATCCTGACGGCCAACTATCTCAAGCAGGCCTCGGGGGCCGATTTCGTCATCGTCCCGTTCAAGACCACGCCCGATGCGATCCTCAGCCTGTTGCGCAACGACGTGCACATGGTGATCGACTTCTACGCCGCGCTGAAGGGCGGCATCTCCGACGGCAAGCTGCGGCCTGTCGCCTGGACCGGCCCGACGCCGTCGCCGGCGCTGCCGAACGTGCCGGCCGCGCAGCAGCAGGGCGTGAAGGACTTCAAGGCGGCGTCGTGGAACTCCTACTACGTCAAGGCCGGAACGCCGCCGGCCATCATCGCGACGCTCAACAAGGCGGTGCACGAGGTCGTGGCCGATCCGGACGTGAAGAAGCGCCTGCTCGATCTCGGCATCGACACGCGCGCCAGCACGCCCGAGCAGATGGACGCGCTGATGCGCGGCGACATCAAGATGTGGACCGAGGTGATCGCCAAGGCCGGCATCGAGAAGCGCTGAGCCTTCTCAGCGTGTGGCGTTGCGACGGACCCGCCTCGGCGGGTCCGTTTTCGTTTGTGCCTCGGCCCGGACGAAAATCGTCAATGTTTCCATGTAGTTCTGCCACGTCCGAGCCCACGCGGCGGCGGCGTCGTTTCCAGCCGGTTGTCGAATTGCCGCCTGCAACTTCCGCTTGATCGGGTTGGTGGCCTGACGCACTCTGGCCGCGGGCTGAGGGTCGTGTCCGTTGTGTTGGCGCCGGTGCTCCTTGCTGGTGGCGAGCGCGCTCGTGTGCGCGCAGTGCGCCATGCCGGTGTCGCAACTGCCGCAGCTGCCGACGGACGAAGTCGACGCCGAGCAGCGCCGGCAGCAGCTGGCGCACATCCGCGCCTATTACGCCGAGCTGCATCGCGTCGACAGCGTCGCCTTCCGCATCCGCACCGCCAACCGCGCCGACTGCAACGGCTGGGAGGCGGCGCAGATCGGCCTTCATGCCGCGACGCCGCAGAGCCTGCCGCGCCGCTACCGCTCGTATTCGCGCGAGGCGCTCGGCCTGACCTGGGCGCGGCCGACGGTGATCTCGGTGGTCGCGGAATCGCCCGCCGCGCAGGCCGGCATCGTCACCGGCGACGAGATCACGGCGCTGAACGGCGAACTCATTCCGGTCACCGGCACCGCGCGCTGGATGGACAAGTGGCTCGCCGCCAACGGCGCGACGCCGCTCGAGGCCAACATCCGCCGCGACGGCGCCGATCGCACGGTGACGATCAACCCGGTGGTGGGCTGCGCCATTCCGGTCGTCTACGTGACGGCGGACGAGGTCAACGCCTTCACCGACGGCAAGAAGATCGTCATCCAGTCGGCCATCGTCGAACTGGCCAAGACCGACGCGCAGCTCGCCACCATCATCGGGCACGAGCTGGCGCACGCCAACCTCGGCCACTTGGACAAGCGCAAGGTCAACATGCTGCTCGGCACCGCCGGCGGCCTCGCCGTCGACGGCGGCTTGGCGCTCGGCGGCCTGTCGACCGGCGGCGCGTTCACCCGCGCATTCATGAAGGCCGGGGCGCAGGCCTTCAGCGTCGGGTTCGAACGCGAGGCCGACTACGTCGGCGCTTACTATGCCGCGCGCGCCGGCTACGACCTGACCGGCGTCGCGGAAGTCTGGCGCGCGATGGGGATGAAGCACCCCGACAGCATCGGCTTCACGCGCACGCATCCGGCCTCGCCGGCCCGCTTCGTGCAAATGCAAAAGGCCGCCGCCGAAATCGCCGGCAAGCAGCGCCGCGGGCTGCCGCTGGTGCCGGACTTGCGATTCATGCAGGCCGAGCAGCCGCCGATGCAATCCGGCGAGCAGATGCATTAGAATATTCCGTTACCCTGGGGTACGAGCGCGCCGCACATTCGACTCCCCTCCCCCTTGTGTGAAGGGTAAGAACGGCGGCCGTCAGAAAGTCAGCGCTACGAGCAGTTCTTGGCGAGGCAGTATTTCTCGAGCTCCGGCCACGGCTTGTAGGCGGCGCCGGCGCATTGGCCCCGGTCGGCCTCGATGAACTGATTGAGCTTGCCACCGTAGAAGTAGGCCACACGCTCCTTGACGCCCATGTAATGGCGGGCGGTGTTGCGCGCGTTGTAGCGTACGCACACGACGTAACGCTGCTCCTTGCCGGCCTGGCGCAATGCCGGCTCGGTGATGCCGGTCTCGCGGAGATTGGTCGGATCGTCGAGCTGGTTGGTCAGCGTGGTGAGGAGTTCCCGTTGATAGTCTTTGGGGAAGACATTGGGGTCCTCCGCGACGGTCTTGCTGTCGCCCGAGCAGGCGGCCAGCGCGAGGCCGAGAGCCGCCAGCAAATACAAGCCCGCAACGCTGTTGCGCATCGGCTCTCCTTTCTCGATCTTCATCGACCTCTACGCGCAGACTATTCAGCCGTGACGGCCGGCGGTCCAGCCGTGGCTTTGCAGGTTGCGCTCGCCTGCCGAAACGCCGATCGGCTCCAGCGTGGTGGACATGGAATCGTTCCAGCGATTGAGATAACCGAACAGCGCGATGACACCGAGAATCTCCACGATCTCGTCATCGGTCCAATGCTGCTTCAAGGCCGCGGCGATTTCCGGCGTGACCGCGTTCGGCACGCTGGCCGCGGCAAGCGCGAAATCGAAGACCGCCCTCTCGGCATCGGTGAACAGCGGACTGGTGGCGTAATCAAAGATCGCGGCCATGCGTTCCGGGCTCGACCCGAAGCGCTCGGCGGCAAGGATCGTGTGCGCCTGGCAATAGCGGCAGCCCGCCGCCTGCGAAGCGACAAAGCCGATCAGGCGTTTCTGCTCGGCGGTGACGCGGCCGAGATTCTCCATCACCGCCTTGTTCAGCTCGGTGAAAGCGCGCGCGATCTTCGGCCGCCGCTGCATGGTGAGCACGCTGTTCGGCACCGTGCCGAGCGGACCACGGAAGAACTGGATGAGGTCGGTGAGAGCCGGATCGTGGTCCTCAGGCAGCGGGTCGACGAGCGGCATGGCGATCTCCGGTTAGTCGCGCTCAAGCTTGCGGCGACGCTGGCCGAGCGTGCGCAGCCGCAACGCGTTGAGCTTGATGAAGCCTTCAGCGTCCTTCTGGTCGTAGGCGCCCTTGTCGTCTTCGAAGGTGACGAGCGTCGACGAGTACAGCGAGGCCGGGCTGTCGCGGCCGGTGACGATGACGTTGCCTTTGTACAGCTTGAGCGTGACCTCGCCCTCGACCATCTCCTGCGACTTGTCGATCAAGGCCTGCAGCATCTCGCGCTCGGGCGCGAACCAGAAGCCGTTGTAGACCAGCTCGGCATAGCGCGGCATCAGCTCGTCCTTGAGATGTCCGGCGCCGCGGTCGAGCGTGATCGATTCGACGGCGCGGTGCGCCACCAGCAGAATGGTGCCGCCCGGCGTCTCATAGACGCCGCGCGACTTCATGCCGACGAAACGGTTTTCGACCAGATCGAGCCGGCCGATGCCGTTGGCCTTGCCGAGCTCGTTGAGCCGCGCCAGCAGCGTCGCCGGCGACAGCGCCTCGCCGTTGATGCTGACCGCGTCGCCCGTCTTGAAGCCGATGCGGATCTCGGTCGGCCGGTCGGGCGCGTCCATCGGCGAGATGGTGCGCTGATAGACGATGCTCGGGGCCTCGACGCCGGGGTCTTCCAGCACTTTGCCTTCGGACGACGAGTGCAACAGGTTGGCGTCGACCGAAAACGGCGCTTCACCTTCCTTGTCCTTGGTGATGGTGATCTGGTGGTCGCGCGCGAACTTCAGTAGTTCCTCGCGGCCCTTGAAGGTCCATTCGCGCCACGGCGCGATGATCTTGATGTTGGGGTCGAGCGCGTAATAGCCGAGCTCGAAGCGCACCTGGTCGTTACCCTTGCCGGTGGCGCCGTGACAGACGGCGTCGGCGCCGACCTTGTGCGCGATCTCGATCTGCTTCTTGGCGATCAGCGGGCGCGCGATCGAGGTGCCGAGCAGGTACTGGCCTTCATAGACGGTGTTGGCGCGGAACATCGGGTTGACGAAGTCGCGCACGAACTCCTCGCGCAGGTCTTCGATGAAGATGTTTTCCGGCTTGATGCCGGCGCGCAGCGCCTTTTCGCGCGCGGGGCCGAGCTCCTCGCCCTGGCCGAGGTCGGCGGTGAAGGTCACCACCTCGCAGCCGTAAGTGGTCTGCAGCCACTTCAGGATGATGGAGGTGTCGAGGCCGCCGGAATAGGCGAGCACGACTTTCTTGACGGACTTGGGGGCGTTGCCGCTGGGCATCGTCGTTCTTTCTCTTGAGGCCGGGCCGGCCGGCCGTTTTCGCCCTGTGTTGAACTCAAGCTGGCGGCCCGGGTCAAGGCTCTGTGTTCACTCCGGGTGTGTCTTCACCCTCCCCTGGAGGGGGAGGGTCGACCGCCGAGCGCAGCGCAGGCGGTCGGGGTGGGGTGAAAGGCGACAATCAAAAGTCACCCCACCCCGCGCGCCATAGCGCGTCAAAGACGCGCGTAAACGCGCTTATGGCTCGCGACCCTCCCCCTCCAGGGGAGGGTAAAGCGCGCGTGCCTCCGGCTCCTGCGCGCTAACCTACCCCGTCACGTCCTCGTAGACGTCCATGTCGGCGGTGCCGGCCAGCATCTGGCGCCAGCCGGTCAGGAAGGTGCGCACCATCGGATCGCTCGCCACCTTCTGGCGGTTCAGCTCGACCGCGGCGTCGGCCTCGTATTCGACCTCGACCAGGAATTGCGCCGGGTCGTCGACGTTCTGAAGGTAACGGAACCGGGCGCCGCCGAGCGCGCGGTAGAACTGTGATCCGCCCTGCATCAGCGCCAGCGCCTGCTTCGGGTCGCCGACCGCCCGGATCTTCATGTGCAGCAGGCGTTTCAGCTTGGCAGGGGCATCCGTCATGAGAGCGTCCTCGGGTCGCGCCGTGTCAGAATCGGCCGCCGCACAGCATCGCGCAGAACGCCGCCGCCGTGTAGCCCGTAACCATGCGGATTAATGTTACCGCGCGATCTCCCTGGCGAGGACCGCGCACCCGGCTACATCCTTGCGCCCAGGCAAGACCACCGTCTGGCAGGGGCACGACATGACACTTCGCAATCTGATGCTGGCGGGCGCGGCCTTCGCGCTGATGACGTTCACCGCGGCGCCGGCGCTGTCGGCGCAGTGCAACGCGCCGGGCGGCTTCCCCGCCTTTCTGGCGCAGATCAAGAAGGAAGCCGCCGCCAAGGGCGTGTCGCCGCGCGGGCTGGCGGCGCTCGAAGGCCTCACTTTCGACGACGCGGTGATCGCCGCCGACCGGCGCCAGCACGTGTTCAACCAGACCTTCGAGCAGTTCTCCGGCCGCATGATCAGCAAGGACCGGCTCGTCAAGGGCGCGCGCCACATGCAGACGCACGCCGCGACGCTCAAGCGCGTCGAGCAGCAGTACGGCGTGCCGGGCGCGGTGGTGGTGGCGATCTGGGGCCTGGAGACCGATTACGGCGTCGTGCACGGCAAGCGCTCGGTCGTGCGCTCGGTGGCGACGCTCGCCTTCGACTGCCGCCGCACCGACAAGTTCCAGGGCGAGCTGATCGACTCGCTACGCATCATCGACCGCGGCGACATGGCCTCGGAGCAGATGATCGGCGAATGGGCCGGCGAGATCGGCCAGACCCAGTTCCTGCCGTCGTCCTATTACAAATACGCCGTCGACTTCGACGGCAACGGCCGCCGCGATCTCGTGCACAGCGTGCCGGACGTGCTGGCCTCGACCGCGAACTATCTCAAGAGCCACGGCTGGCAGCGCGGCCAGGGCTGGGGCCCGGGCGAGCCGAACTTCGCGGCGATCAAGGAATGGAACAAGGCCGAGGTCTACGCCAAGACCATCGCGCTGTTCGCGCAGAAGCTCGACGGCGGGAGTAAAAGGGCGGAGCGGTAAGGACTCGCGTCGTCCCCGCGAAAGCGGGGACCCAGTACTCCGCAGTCTATTGATAGGGCACGGAGTACTGGGTCCCGGGTCTCGCTTCGCTCGCCCGGGACGACGAGTCAGAGCTCCGTCTTCTTGTTCCGGAAAATCCCGGCGACGAAATCATGGACCGGCAAGCCGATGCGTTCGAGCGCGCGCTCGACGTCGTCGTCTTCCAGGCGCGTGCGCGGCCAGCGATAGATCAGCGCGTAGCACAGCCAGATCACCAGAAACGTGAACACGCCGGCGAAGATGACGTCGGACGGGAAATGCCCGCCCGCCATGACGCGGAACGCGGCCATCGCCGTGCCGAGCGCGAACGCCGCGCCGTACGCGGCGGCGCGATAGGGCGGCGGCGTCAGCGCCGCCGGCGCGATGGTCCAGAACGCGCCGGCGACGTCGCCCGACACGAACGAGCAGTTGGCCGGGCATTCGCCGCGCGGGTCCCACCACGGCACGAACTTCTCAGGGCCGCCGAACTGCGTCACGTCGATCGGCCGCGAGCGGCCCCAGTGGTCCTTGAGCGCGACGTTGACCAAGAGACCCGGGCCGAGCGCCATGGTCGCGGTCAGGAACAAAATGGCGCGGCCCGACATCAGCAGCTTGCGGCGCGGCCAGACCAGCTTGATCGCCACCGCGGCCACCGCCGGCGCGATCAGAATGGTGCCGACCCACAGACCGGCGTTGCGCAACAGCATCACCAGCGGCGACAGCCGCAGCGCGAACATGTTGTTGCTGCCGTCGGTGAAGCCGTAGAAGGCGCGCGCGACGGCGAGATCGAGCCCCGGAAACAGCCCGAACAGCAGGCCGGCGGCGGCGGCGATGGCAAGCGCGACGATCAGTCCGGTGCGATGCATGCGGGCTGGGGTCTAGCGGAGGATCGTGGAATTGGGAAGGCGGCGGATGCGCGCTGGCGCGGGCGCAGCGCGAGGACTCGTGCCCCGGATGTCCAAATTCAAGAACACCGGGGTCCCGGGTCTGCAGCGCGTCATTGCATGCCGCGCTGCGCCCGGGACAC
>CAYJPU010000163.1:7219-8101 GCA_964372105.1 uncultured Undibacter sp. | reverse complement strand
ACTTCACCCACACCGTATCGCTGGTGTAGTCCTCGTACTCGACCTCTGCTTCCGCGAGCGCGGTCTTTTCGACCACGCTCCACATCACCGGCTTCGAGCCGCGGTACAAGGTGCCGTTGGCGGCGAACTTCATCAGCTCGCGCGCGATCTGCGCCTCAGCCGGGAAGCTCATGGTCGTATAGGGATGATCCCAGTCGCCTTCGACGCCGAGCCGCTTGAACTCGGCGCGCTGCACCTCGAGCCAGTGCTGGGCGTAGGCGCGGCACTCCTGCCGGAACGCCACCATGGCCGCCGGATCGGTCAGGTCCGGCTTCTTCTTGTTCTTGGAGCGGTAGTTCTCTTCCTCGATCTTCCACTCGATCGGCAGGCCGTGGCAGTCCCAGCCCGGCACGTAGTTCGAGTCGTAGCCGAGCATCTGCTGGCTGCGCGTCACCACGTCCTTGAGAATCTTGTTGAGCGCGTGGCCGATATGGATGTTGCCGTTGGCGTAAGGCGGGCCGTCGTGCAGGACGAACTTCTCGCGGCCCTTCGCGCTCGCGCGCAGCTCTCTGTACAGGCCGGTGTCCTGCCAGCGCTTGAGGATCTCGGGCTCCTTCTGCGGCAGCCCGGCGCGCATCGGAAAATCCGTCTGCGGCAGGAACAGGGTCTCGGAGTAATCGCGCACTGGTTTCGGCATGTTCGACATAAGCGGGCTTTTAGCAGGCTGATTTCTGAGGGGAAAGGCGCAAAAACAATAGTCATTCCGGGGCGCGTGCGTGAGCCACGCGAACCCGGAATCCTTACTCCCCAGCGCCGGGGTTATGGATTCCGGGCTCGGGGGGGGGGGCCGCCCCCGGATGGCCGAAAAAAAGATTTAACCCCCCCCCCCCAAAGGCCCCCCCC
>CAYJPU010000163.1:0-7209 GCA_964372105.1 uncultured Undibacter sp. | reverse complement strand
GCCTTCGGCCGGCCCCGGAATGACGAAGAACTAGATTTCCCCCAGCACCGGAAAGGCCCCGCCGGAGCGCGCCAGCGCCTCACGGGCCTGGGCCACGTCGTTCGCCATGTGCTCTTTGAGGATGTCGATCGTGGCGAACTTCTGCTCGGACCGGATCCAGCCGATGAAGGCGACGTCGACGGTCTTGCCGTACAGATCGCCGGCGAAATCGAACAGGAACACCTCCAACAACGGCGCGCCGTCGTCGAACATGGGACGACGGCCGAAGCTGGCAACCCCGTCGTAGCGGGTACCGCCGACGTCCATGCGCACCGCGTAGATGCCGTGCTTCAAGCCGCAGGACGGATCGAGCCGGATGTTGGCGGTGGGAAAGCCGAGGTCGCGGCCGCGCTTCTCGCCGTGGATCACCGCGCCCGATACGAACCAGGGCGCCCCCAAAAGCTCGGCCGCCTCGACCACCTTGCCGCCGGTGAGCGCGGTGCGCACCGTGCCGGAGGACACCGGCCGGCCCTCGTCCTCGAGCGGCGGCACGATGTCGACCGCAAAGCCGAGTTCGGCGCCCTGCCCGGCCAGATAGGCCGGCGAGCCGGTGCGGTTCTGCCCGAAGTGGAAGTCGAAGCCGATGGCGGCGCCGCCGACGCCGAGATTCTTGACCAGGATGCGCTCGATGAAGTCCTGCGCCGACGTCGTCGCCAAGGCGGCGTCGAACCGCATGATCACCGCGCCGTCGAGCCCGGTCGCGGCCAACAGCCGCATCTTGTCGGGCTCGCGCGACAGCGTGAAGATCCCGTCCTGCGGCCGGAAGAAGGCGCGCGGATGCGGCGTGAAGGTCAAGGCCGCCGTCTTGCGGCCGAGCGCGCGGGCGCGCTTGAGCGCCGCGCCGATCACCGCGCGATGGCCGCGATGCACGCCGTCGAAATTGCCGATCGCCACCACCGCGCCCGCCAAAGGCCCCGGATCGACGCCCTCGGCGCCGCCGCGCGCGATGTGAAAAACTTTTGCCGGCTGAAAGGGCTCGCTCATCGGACCGATTTCGTTGTGGGAAGGCTGTTCAAAGGACTGCACGGTTTTTTCATCAAGCGCGCCGTTTGGACGCCGTTCATGGTTACCGCGCCGTTAACAAACTTTCAAATTAACGGAGTATTCAAAGCCGGCTGTTAGGTTCCACCACCTTTACGAGAAGGGCCCTCATCAGGGCGCATATCCGATGGCCGTCGATCTGTCGATGTCGGTGTTAGTCGTCGACGACTACAACACCATGGTGCGGATCATCCGCAACCTGTTGCGCCAGCTCGGCTTCGAGCACATCGACGAAGCCAGCGACGGCTCGGCCGCGCTCGCCAAGATGCGCGAGCGCAAATACGGCCTGGTCATCTCGGACTGGAACATGGAGCCGATGACCGGCTACGCGCTGTTGCAGGAAGTGCGCTCCGATCCCGACCTGTCGACGACGCCCTTCATCATGGTGACGGCCGAATCCAAGACCGAGAACGTCATCGCCGCCAAGAAGGCCGGCGTCTCGAACTATATCGTCAAGCCGTTCAACGCGCAGACCTTGCGCAGCAAGATCGACGCCGTCTTCGACGCCGACGAAGCGCCGGCGGCGTAGCTTCCAAACCAACTGACGAGCCACAGGCATAACGCAACCCTTGTAACTCTGAATTCCGCGACTCGCCTAGATTTGGGGTCGCGGTGGCGGGTGGCAGGCCGAACTACCCTGGGTCCTTGAAGACCGTGGGAGAGCGTGGCGCGCCACCCGTCGTTCCATCGAACCCGAACAGTCGCCTGGGCCGCTCAGCGCGAAGCTCGTTTAGGCAAGGACGGGTCGCCATGGACGCCATCGTTGTTGGTATTGATGTATCGAAGAACCGGCTCGACGTAGCAGTACGGCCGAGCGGAGAGGCCTTTGCGGTAGATCGCAACGCCACCGGCCTGGAGCAACTCGCCACCCGGTTGACTGCGCTCTCACCGCAGATTGTTGCGTTGGAAGCCACCGGCGGCTTCGAAACCGTGGCGGCGGCAAGCTTGGCTGCCGCCGGCCTGCCGGTGGTGGTGGTCAATCCGGCCCAGATCCGCGCTTTCGCAAGGGCGGTCGGCCAACGCGCCAAAACCGATCCGATCGATGCGGCGGTGATCGCGCACTTCGCCGAGGCGACCAAGCCTGAGCCGCGCGCCTTGCCGGACGAGGCGACGCGGCTCTTGGCCGATCTCGTCGCCCGAAGGCGGCAGATCGTCGAGATGATGGCCGCCGAGGGCCAGCGCGAGCGTCGTCTGAGCAACAAGCGCCTGAAGAAGAGCATCGTCCGGCTGCGCAAGGCGCTGGAGAAGGAGCTGGCCGAACTCGATGAAGAGATCGACGACCAGATGCGCGGCTCGCCGGTCTGGCGCGAGAAGGAGGACCTGCTCGCTTCGGTGCCCGGGATCGGGCCCATCATCGCGCGCACGCTGATCGCGGAATTGCCAGAGCTCGGCACGCTCGATGGCAAACAGATCGCCGCCCTGGCCGGACTGGCGCCATACACGCGCCAGTCCGGCCAATGGCGGGGCAAGAGCTTCATCGGCGGGGGACGCTCCGTCGTCCGCACCGCGATGTTCATGGGCGCGCTCGTCGCCAAACGGCACAATCCCGTCCTGAAGGCCTTCTTCGACCGTCTGGTCGCATCCGGTAAGCCCAAAATGGTTGCTCTCATTGCAGTCGCCCGGAAGCTGCTGACCATCCTCAACGCCATTGTAAGGGGCAAACGCCCATGGCAAATCGCTTGACAGGAAAGACAGTCGCTCTCCCCTTGTGGGAGAGGGTGCCGAGCGAATGCGCCAGCATGAGCGAGGCGGGTGAGGGGTTGCATCCTCTCGATGGACTGAGACCCCTCACCCGGCTCGCGCTCGGATTCCCTCCGCGCAAGCCACCCTCTCCCACAAGGGGAGAGGGGAAGCGAGATTGCGGCTCGCACACTCCAAAAAAATTGCAGCTACCACACCAGTTCGCGCATCACCGCTTTCGGCGCGTCGCCGGCGGCGGCGAACACGCTTCTGAGCGCGCCGGCGTCGGGCCGCTCGCGGCCGCCGACTTCCTCGGCGTGGATGCCGGAGGTGACGAACAGGAAATCGATGCCGGCGGTGCGCGCGCCCTTCAGGTCGGTGCGCACCGAGTCGCCGATCGCCAGCACGCGGTCGAGCGCGGCCGCGCGGCCGCTTGCTTCCGCAGCCTTCGCCAACGCCATGTCGTAGATCGGCCGGTACGGCTTGCCGGCATAAAGCACCTCGCCGCCCATGGTGGCGTACAGATCCGCGACCGAGCCCGCGCAGTAGACCAGTCTGTCGCCGCGCTCGACCACCACGTCGGGGTTGCCGCAGACCATGAACGCCTTGCGCTTAAGCATGGTTTCGAGCCGCGCGCGATAGTCCTCGGGCTCGTCCTCGTCGTCGTCGTCGAGTCCGGAGCAGACGACATAATCGGCGCTCTCCAGCGGCGCGAAGCGCACGTCGAGGCCGGTGAAGATCGAGGCGTCCCGCCCGGGGCCCATATGAAACAGGCTCTGCCCGCGCCGCTTCTGGATGACGCCGCGGGTGACGTCGCCGGACGAGACGACGGCGTCATAGGCCTCGCGCGGCACGTGCAGGCTGTCGAGCTGGCGGGCCACCTCCTCGCTCGGGCGCGGCGCGTTGGTCACCAGCACCACCGTGCCGCCGCGCGCGCGAATGCGCATCAGCGCGTCGCAGGCGTGCGGGAAGGCGACGACGCCGTTGTGCACGACGCCCCAGATGTCGCTCAGCAGCAGGTCGTAGTCGGGCGCGAGCGCGGAGAAATGCGGGATCAAAGGAGGCACTGTCATGTCACGTTGTTTAACTCGCAATCGGGCGGGCAGTGGCTGTCAATTCCCTCCCCCTGAAAGGGGGAGGGTCAGGGAGGGGGTCATTACATGAAATGAGTGTTGCAGGGAATTGACCCCCACCCGCCCGCCTCTGGCGGGCGACCTCCCCCTTGCAGGGGGAGGTAAAGAAGTCAGCCGGCCGCGGCCAATACGCCGGTGCCGGCCTGGGCGCCCGAGCCCTGCAAGGCCTCCGCCCGCACCGGGCGCGGCGCCGAGAACAGGAAGCCCTGGCCGAAACGGACGTCGTAGTCGAGCAGGTCGACGACCATGCTCTCGCTCTCGATCCGCTCGGCGATCAGGTCGATGCCGAAGCGCGCCAGCAGATCGGCGAGGTCTTCCGGATGAATGTCGCTCTGCGCGCCGGTGTTCTTGGCGAGCAGCAGCTTGCCCGGCACCTTCAGATACCGGAACGCGCGGTCGGCGAGGTCCTTCGGCTCCATGCGCAGGTCGGTGACGTGGTCCATGGAGAAGCGGTAGCCGAGCTCGGCCAAAGCCGACAGGCCCTCCTGCTCGATCGGCCCGAACGAGCGGTAGGCGCTCTGGGTGAATTCGAACACCAGCGCCGAGCTGAGCGCCCGGTTGGCGTCCATGAAGTCGAGGAACTGCTTGAACGCGGTGGCGTCGGTCAGCGTGGTCGCGCTGATGTTGCAGAACAGCCCGACGTCGCGGCTCTTGAGCTGCAGGCGGCGCGTGACCTGCACGCAGCGGAACGCCAGCAGGTTGTCGATCTTCGGCATCAGCCGCGCCATTTCGGCGATCTCGATGAAGTCGGCGGCCGGGAGGATTTCGCCTTCCTCGGTGCGCAGGCGCGACACGCCTTCGTAGTAGCGCACCTTGCGCTGCGGCAGCGTGACGATCGGCTGCAGATAGAGGTCGATGCGGTTGTCGTCGACCGCCTTGGCAATCACGTCGGCGATGCCTTCGCGGGTCAGCCCGCGAAACACCCGCGCGCCGGTGACGGCGTCGTTCTCGCTCAAGGCCAGCGGCGCGTCGCCCGCGCCGCCGTGCGCCTGAACCGGCTGGCCCTTGGACGCGACCAGCACCGGCCGCACCGGCAGCGCGCCCTGCTCCTGGAGAACTTCTTCGTGCGCGGCCACCGTCTGCGCCACCTGCCGCACCAGGCCGCCGAGCTCGCCGATCTCGGCCGCGATCGGATCGACCGCGCCGCGCGCGCGGTTCACGGTGTCGGTGACGTTGGTCTCGATCGAGTTCAGCCGGCGCGACAGCTCCGCGACCTGGCGCGCGAGGTCGGCGGTGCCGCGCGACAGATCGCCGATCTGGTCGCCGACCTCGCCGCGGTCGCGCAGCCGGTTGCTGACGGTGTTGAACAGCGCGAGGCCGGTGAGCGCCGCCACCGCGACGATCGCGGCGGTGAGGCTGTCGACCTGGAACACGAGATAGAGCACGCCGCCGAGCGACACGGCGATGAGCACCATGCAGACCGCGATGAAAATGGCGCTGAGACGACGCATTAAGTTTGGTTCCGGGAAGTTGGTTCCGGGCGACCGGCCTCTTGGCCCCCTCGCGGGCCCCCTAAAGCCGCTTTTCCACAAGTGATTCGCGCGAGCCTACCCCAATGTCCATGAGGGCGCGGGTCCGCGCAACCTGGATCACCTGATATGGTAACGATCCGCCGCCCGTTATTCGCAGGAAGTTGGACCCCGTTGGAACCGCCGCCCCGCCGTTTTCCCGTCATCGCCTGGGCCGCCGCGGCGCCCGGACGGGCCTTGGCCGCCGTTCTCGCGCTGCATGCACTGGTCTGGACCGCGCTGCCGACCGTGCTCTACCCGAACTTGCCGCTCGACCTGATCGAGGCGCTCGTTTACGGCCGCGAATGGCAACTGGGCTACGACAAGCTGCCGCCGCTGCCGTGGTGGCTGGTCGAGGCCGCAAACCTGACCTTCGGTCATGAATTCGCCTATTACCTGCTGGCGCAGGTGGCGGTGGTGGCGGCGCTGGCGGTGGTCTGGCAGATGGCGCGCCCGCTCGCCGGACCCATCGGCGCGCTGGTGGCGGTGCTGATCGTCGACGGCCTGCACTACCTCAACTACACCTCGGCCAAGTTCAACCACGACGTCATCCAGCTGCCGTTCTGGGCGCTGGCCGGCTACGCCTTCCACCGCGCGCTGCGGGTCAAGCGCACGCGCGACTGGGTGCTGCTCGGCCTGGCCGTCGGCCTCTCGCTGTGGGCGAAATATTTCGTCATCGTGCTGGCGGCGCCGATCGCGTTGTTTCTCCTCGTCGACCGTGAGGCGCGCGGCAGCCTGAAGACGCCGGGGCCCTACATCGCCGCCGCGGTGGCGCTCACCGTGATGGCGCCGCATCTCGTCTGGCTGGCGGCGAACGACTTCCTGCCCTTCGCCTATGCCGAGCACCGCGCCGTGTTGCCGCGTGGCTGGTACGACCATCTCTGGCATCCGCTGCAGTTCGCCGCGAGCCAACTGTTCTTCCTGATCCCGTCGCTGCTGATCGCCGCGCCGATGTTTCTGCCGCGCCGCCAGCCAAGCGAGCCGCCGGCGGCCTCGCTCGCCGACGCCTACGACCGGCGCATCGTGGCGTGGCTGGCGTTCGGGCCGCTCGCGGCCGTGCTGGCGATGTCGGCCGTCAGCGGCCGCGGCACCGTGGCGATGTGGGGCTATCCGCTGTTTCTGTTTGCCGGCGTCTGGCTGGTGCTGACCGCGCGCCGCGCGTTTGAGCTGAAACGCCTCGCACGCATCGGCCTCACCTGGGCGATCGTGTTCGCCGGCCTCGCGGCGGCGTTCGTCGTCAATTACGGCGTGCTGCCGCGCTACGACCACCGCTATCGCGCGGTGTTCTATCCCGGCAGCGACCTCGCCCGCGAGATCACCGACCGCTACCGCGCCGTCACCGGCCGCAAGCTCGCCTATGTCATCGGCACCATGTGGGACGGCGGCAATGTCGCGCATTATTCGCCCGACCATCCGCGCGTGCTGATCGACGGCAAGCCGGAGCGCGCGCCGTGGATCGAGCTCAACGACCTGCTGGCGCGCGGCGCGGTGGTGGTGTGGACCGACAGCGACACCGGCGCGGTGCCGATCGGCTACCGCAACGTCGCCGTCGAGGCGCAGGTGCAGCCGCCGTTCACGCTGCGCGCGCGGCGCGGCGATCAAACCGTCAAGGTCGGCTGGGCGATCCTGCTGCCGCGGCCGGCATACGCTGAAGCGCAGCGCTGACTCTTTCTTTCACCTCTCCCCGCTTTGCGGGGAGAGGGAAGAAAACTACGCCACCGCCTTGATGACCTTGGCGAGCTTGTCGAACATTTCGCCGATCTGGGCCTCGCTGACGATCAGCGGCGGCGACAGCGCCAGCGTGTCGC
>CAYJPU010000162.1:3496-8118 GCA_964372105.1 uncultured Undibacter sp. | reverse complement strand
TCCTGCTCCGCTTTATGACGCCTCATGAAGCGCCCTCGGTCGAGCAGGACGCCAATACGATAAGCGCGCCCGGAGCGAGGGGGATAACTTTTTAATATTTTTACAAGCGCTTGGATTCGCGGCGCATTTTCAGGCCGCGACGGACGCGGTTGTCAGCGGGTCGGCGGAATGAAATTGCGGTCGAAGCTGCCCGGCGACGGGATGAACTTACGCAGCAGTCCCGGCGCGATCGCGGTCACCGGATTGATCGTGATGCGCGGCGCGCCCGGCGGGCCGACCGCCTCGTAGGTGATGCCGAGCAGGCCCTCGTTGCTGCCGCCGCCCAAGAACAGGCCGACGATCGGGATCTGCCCAAACATGTTGTTCAGCCCGTAGAACGGCACGAAGGTGCCGCGCAGGTAGACCTCGTCGCGCAGGTAGTCGACCTGGCCCTCGACGGTGGCGCCGACCAGCGGCCCGCGCACGATGCCGTCGCGGACTGCCATCTTGCCGGGGAAGCGCGTGAAGTCGGCGCGCATCTCGTTGAACTCGACCGCGCCGCGCCCTGCCCCGCCCGGCGCGTTCGACACAACGCGCTCGAGCGCCGGCTCGCCGCGCACCAGGAAGCTGCGGATGAACAGCGTGCCGACCTGCGGCGCCTGATCGTGCGTCGGCGGGTCCATCGCCACCCACATCTGGCCGCCGAACATGCGCGGATACATGTCGGTGAAGCGGAACAGCGCGCCGGCGTCGTCGGTCTCGAAATAGATGACCTGATGCCGGTCGCGCGCGCGCAAGCGCAAGTCGCCGGTGAGCGGCGTGTCACGGCCGATCTTCGAGGTGAACGAGAAGCTGCGGATGCTGCCGTTGCGGCGCCCGAGCTTGAGGTCGAGCCCGCGCAGCGTCTCGCCGTTGTGGCCGGCGACGGTGCCGAGCTTGATGTCGAGATCGACGTCGGTCGACTTGCCCTTGCCTTTGTCGGCCGTGCCCGCCATCGACGCCTTCACGAAATTGCGGCCGTCGTAAACGTCGCCGCGCATCACGACGCGCAGCACGCCGTCATTGCCGCGGTCGGCCTTGAGCGAGGCCTTGTCGCCGTCCGACAGGCTGAACGTCGGGAAATTGGCGGCGACGATCTCGCTCGACGAGTCGATCTCGACCGAGCCCTTCACGTTGGCGCCGGCGCCTTCGATGGCGAGGTCCTCGAAACGCGCGGTCTTCGGCGTCTTGCTCAGGATATAAGTGGCGCGCGCCGCCTTGCCGGCGGGCTTCACCCAGCCCGGCAGCAGGTTGTCGATCTTCACCGGCGTCAGATCGGCATCAACGTTCATGCGTTCGTCGCTGACCTTGTCGCCGACGCGGCCGCTGAGTCGAACCGGAATGGCGCCGGTGACCGTAGCGCCGAGGTCGATACCAAGGCGCTTGCGCGCGGCTTCGTCGATGGTGGCGGTGAGCCGCAGTTCGGCATCGGCGTCGCGCTTCTGCTTGCGCACCTCGATGGTCGCCGGCGTGCCGTTGATCTTGACGTCGCCCTTGATCTGGTAGGCGTCGCTGGAGGCGACCACCTTGAGCGCCGCCGCCTCGACCTTCTGGCCCATCAGCAGCTTGTCGGCGGCGAAGTTCGTCAGGTCGGCGTTGATGACGTAGTTGGCGGAGTTGGGCGGCGCTGTCTTGCCGAGCAGGAAGTTGACCGCCACTTGCGCCGCGATCGTGCCGCGGCTCGCATTCGGGTCGAGCGACAGGCCGACGGTGTCGCGCAAGCCGTCGCCCGCGAGGAAGGCCGCGGCGGCAGACACCGCGCCGTCGATGCGGAAGGTCGCGCGCGCCTTGGCGGGCTTGGGGTGCGTGTCCGGCACGTCGAACACGCCGCCGGCGATGTTGAGCTTGCGGCCGGACGCGACCTCGACGGTGCCGCGGCCGAGATTGATGTTCGCGGTGCCGCCGGTGATGCGCACGGTCAGGTCGGCGTCGCGGATCGCCGGCAGATGGTCGACCGGCTTCAGCGTGGTGCCGCTGGTCTCGATGTCGACCGACAGGCCTTCATGGGCCATCGGCGGACCGCCGGTCTTGAAATGCGACAGCGGCGCGTTGCCGGCGATCAGCACGCGCTCGGCGGTGCCGCCGGAGATATGGTCTTCGACCCAGTTGCGCACCTCGGTGGCGGCGAAGGTCGGCCACAGCCGCTTCATCGCCGCCATCGGCATGCGGTTGGCGGCGACACCGAAGGCCAGATGCGGGTCGGCCGCGGCAAAATCCAGGCTGCCCGAGACCGCGACGCCGAAATTGAACGCCGGCCGCGTATCGATGCGGCGGAAGTCGCCCTGCTCCAGGTCGATGCGCTTGCGCGCGAAGTCGATGCGCGCGCGCACGCTGGCGCGGTTGAGCGCGAGCTTCTCCTGGTCGCCGGGCGTGCCGGCCAGGATGATGGGGTCGATCACCGGATCGCCGCGCATCATCGTCAGCTGCCAGCCGCTCGTGCCGTCGGCCGGCGCTTCGACGTCGGCGCGCAAGGTGAACTGATGGCCGCCGGCCAGCACCTGGAACGGCACGATCAGCGACTTGCGGCGTGCATCCCAGTTGAAGCGGAAGTCGGCATGATCGACGCGGATGTCGTGGCCGCCGTCGGCGCGGTCGGTGATGGTGCCGGCGTCGACGACCAGTTGGCCCTGAATACCTTGCGGCACGCCCTCGGCATTGATCTCGGCGCGGATGCTCGCCGAGATCGGCAGATCGGCCTCGATGCCGCCTTCGTTGAGCCGCATCGCCAGCATCAGGTCGCGGGTCGACACCTTGCGGGCCTCGATGCCGATGGCGCGGATGCCGTCGTCGAGCGGACGCATGGCGGCAGTCAGCAGCCAGGGCCGCTCGGGATTGTCCGACTCCAGCTTGAAGACGACGCCGCCTTGGGCCGGCCGGGTCAGGCTGATGTTGATGCGCTCGAAGGTCCAGCGCTTGCCGTTGCGCTGGTCCTCGACGACAAGCTGACCGTCCTTCAGGCCGAGCTCGCGCAGGTCGTGGCCGTCGAGGCCGCTGACGCCGACACTGTCGATCCAGGCGAGCGCGCCGGCGATATCATTAAAGCCGGCGTTCGGCGTGGCCGGCGGGACGCCGGGTTGCGCCGGCGGCGACGCGGCCGGTGGCGACGCCGGCCTGGATGCGGCTGGCGCGGCGGCGCTGGCGATGGGGCGCTTGTCGGCGCCGGCGAAAATGGTGACGCGGCCGTCGGCCTCGATGCGCACCGACATTTCGGCGCCGACCAAATTGAGGCTCTGGGCGCGCAACTGGCCGGACAGCAGGCTCGCGCCGGACAGGCCGACTTCGGCCTTCGGCGCGCTCGCCACCACCGTGCCGTCGGAGTCGCGCACCACGATGTCGCGCAGCCGCAAGGAGGTGCGGCCCTTCTCGTCGCGCTCGATCTGGGTGCCGCCGACGGTGACCGAATGCTTGCCGCCGAAGTTCTGCTCGATGGCGGCCTTCAGCCAGGGCGTGGCGATGTCGAGCTCGATCGGGCCGGACATCAGCCGCCACCACAGGCCGCTGACCGCAAGGCCGACCAGCACGACGGCGATGCCGCCGCCGACCGCGAGACGGCGCAGCCAGCGGCGGCGCAGCAGCCAGACCATACCGTGCCGGAAATGGTTCCAGCGCCGGCGCAAGCCCTGCGCCACGCGGCGACCGCGCGGATGAGCTTTGTGCGGATGTTCGTGCCGGCTGCCTGTCATGCCCTACGGTCTGATCGGTGCGGTCGGAGGCCTGGCCTGCTTACCACGGGGTCGAGAAACTTGCCGGCCGTGCGCACACCGCTGGCGCGGCGGCGCGCCGCTCGGCCGGGCGGCCCGGGAGGCGCCGCTGGCGCCATCCGAGGCTCATCGAAGCAAAGCCGGTTGCGCCCGCCCGGCGCAAATGGCATTGCCGACATTGACCGGCCGAAAGCGACGAAAGGAAGGCACATGGCGCACGACTTGGCGCACGACCTCAAACCGGGCGCAAAGGCCCCGGCCTTCACGCTGCCGCGGGACGGCGGGTCCAAAGTTTCGCTGAAGGATTTCAAAGGCCGCAATCTCGTCCTCTATTTCTACCCGAAGGCCAACACGCCCGGCTGCACCAAAGAGTCGATCGCCTTCTCCAGACTGCGCTCAGCCTTCGCCAAGGCCGGCACCGACGTCCTCGGCGTTTCCGCCGACCCGGTCGCGGCGCAGGACAAGTTCCGCGACAAGCACAAGCTCACCATCCCGCTCGCTTCCGACGAAACCAAGGACATGCTCACCGCTTATGGCGCCTTCGGCGAGAAGTCGCTGTACGGGCGCAAGTTCATGGGCGTCATGCGCAAGACCTACCTGATCGACGGCAACGGCCGCGTCGTCAAAGTGTGGCCGAAGGTCAAGGTCGACGGCCACGCCGAAGAAGTGCTGGAGGCGGCCCGCGCGCTGTAGCGCCGGCGGCTCCCCCTCTGCTCCCGTTAATCCACTGTCCCTACGGCGGAATCATACCTCCGGGCGAATCGCTTTACGGGATTCTTAACCATATCGGATTGATATCGATGCGCTGGGTCCGCGGGCTCGTTTCCGCGGCGCCCGCTCGTGTGGAGCGTCGATGTCGTATTCGTCCTATTCCCCCCATCACCCCCAGGTTCAGGGACAAGT
>CAYJPU010000162.1:0-3396 GCA_964372105.1 uncultured Undibacter sp. | reverse complement strand
GTTCAGGGACAAGTGCAGGCCGCCCGGGCGGCCCGCCCCCAGTCCGCCGCCGCCGTCTCCCGGCACGTACAGACCGCCACGCACGACTACACGCTCAGCCATCAGGGCCGGCAGGTCCGCATCGGGCCGGTGGCGTTCTGGATCGTGGTCGGCACGCTGGTGGTCATGGGCACCTGGTCGATCGCGACCGGCACCTATTTCGCGTTCCGCGACAACGTGCTCTCACGGCTGATCGGCCGCCAGGCCGAGATGCAGTTCGCCTATGAAGACCGCATCGCCGAATTGCGCGCGCAGGTCGACCGCATCACCAGCCGGCAATTGCTCGACCAGGAGCAGTTCGAGCAGAAGCTCAGCGCGCTCTTGAAGCGCCAGGCCATGCTCGAGAGCCGCACCATGACGCTGACCGGCGACGTCGTCACCACCGGCTCAGTCAAGCCGGCGCGCCAGGCGCCTGCGCCCGAAGCGCCGGTAGCGCCGAAGCTGCGCTCGTCGTCGCTGTCCGGCGACAGCATCACCTTCATGGCGCCGCCCGACCAACTGCAATGGCGCGACGCCGCGCCCGGCAACAGCCGCGTGCTGGAACGCGCCAAGGCCGGCGGGCTCGAAGGCGTGCTGGCACGCGTGACGCTGTCGCTCGACAAGGTCGAGAAGCGGCAGGCCAACGTGCTCAGCGACATGGAAACGCGCGTCGAGAGCAAGGCGACGCGCATGCGCACCGTGCTCAACGACCTCGGCGTCGATCTCGGCAAGACGCCCATGCGCGGCATCGGCGGCCCCTTGGTGCCGGTGAAGCCTCCGCATCAGGGCGCCGGCGATTTCGAGCGCCAGCTCTATCGCATCAGCGTCGCCAAGGCGCAGGTCGACCGCTTCACGCAGGCGCTGGCGACCGTGCCGGTGCGCAAGCCGATCACCGGCGAGATCGACTTCTCCTCGACCTTCGGCGTGCGCATGGACCCGTTCCTGCGCCGGCCCGCGATGCACACCGGGCTCGACATGCGCGGCGACACCGGCGAGCCGGTGCACGCCACCGCCAACGGCAAGGTCACAGTCGCCGGGCGCGAAGGCGGCTACGGCAACATGGTCGAGATCGACCACGGCAACGGCTTCTCGACGCGCTTCGGCCATCTGTCGGCGATCGACGTCAAGGTCGGCCAGACCGTGCGCACCGGCCAGGTGGTCGGCAAGATCGGCTCGACCGGCCGCTCCACCGGCCCGCACCTGCATTACGAAACGCGCATCAACGACGAAGCCGTCGACCCGCAGAAGTTTTTGAAGGCCGGCTTGCGCCTCGGCAACATCTGACCGCCGCGACCGGTTGCCATCGCCCGCGCGGTGTGATGAAACGCTAGCCAAGCGGTTCACAGGGGAATGCCGCGGAATGCGGATAGGGCCACGCCATCCTTGGCTCGGCGCGGCCGGGTATCGTCTGGCGTTTACGCTGCTGGATCAGTACTTTCGGCGTCTGCACCTGCATCGCGCCGACAGCGCCTTCGGGCGTAAGCGCATCGCCGCCATCCGCGACAAGATCAAGCGCGGCGAGACCGCCTATCTCGCCGGCATCTCCGCCGCCGGCACGCATAATTCGGGCGTCGCGCTGATCGAGGTCACGCGCGCGCGCGGGCCCAGGCTCCTCGTCAACAACGAGGAAGAACGCTTCTCCGCGGTCAAGCACAGCAACGCCTATCCGCAGCTGTCGGTCGAGGCGACGCGGCAAACGCTGGCGCGCGCCGGCATCGATGCCGCCCGCATCGACGGCTGGTTCAGTGCCTGGGATTATGCCGCGTTCGGCGCCACACTGCTGCGCACCTTCCTGGAAGAGGTGCCGGGCTCCTTCCCCATGCTGCGCGGCAAGCCGACGCCGCTGTTCAACCTGCGCGACATCGACCGCGGCACGCGCGCGGCCCGCCATCTCGGCCGGCAGCTCGGCAGCGACCCGGTGCCGCTGATCGCGACGCCGCACCACGATAACCACGCCTGGTTCTCCTACGCCGGCTCGCCCTTCGCGCACGGCGGCAAGCCGGTGCTCACCGCCGTGCTCGACGGCGTTGGCGACATGGGCGCGATCTCGATCTATTTGTGCGAAGGCGGCCGCATGAAGCGGCTCTACACCAATGACAGCGTGTTCGACTCGCTCGGCCTCTATTACGCGGTGATCTCATCGACCCAGGGCGGCTGGACCTGGCTGTCGAGCGAAGGCCGCTACATGGGCGCCACCGCCTACGGCGACAACGACCGCAAGACCAATCGCTATTACGCCGCGCTCAAGTCCATCTTCGTGCTGGGCAGCCAAGGCCGCGTCCATCTCAACCGCGATCTCGCCAACTGGCAGTGCGACGTCATGCACGCGCCCTATACGCCGGCGCTGACGGCCATCCTGGGCGAGCCGATCGCGACCGACGACATGTGGAACCCGGACGCGGTGCTGCGCGTCGAGGACATCGCGCACAAGGAAAACACGCAGGAGCGGCTCGACAAGGCGGCGGCGGCGCAGATGGTGTTCGAGGACGCGCTGGTGCACGTCATCGACCACTATGTCCGCACCACCGGCTGCGACCGCCTGGTGCTGACCGGCGGCATCGGGCTCAACGCGCTCGGCAACATGCGGCTGCTCGAGCATTTCGACGAGAGCTTCTACCGCCGCGAACTCGGCCGCGCCGGCCGCCTGCATCTATGGGTGCCACCGACGCCGAACGATGCCGGCGTCACCATCGGCGCCGCTTTTATGGGCGCTTATCTCGCCGGCTACGGCGTCGGCGAACCGTCCGAGCACGCCTTCTATTGCGGCCTGCCGCCGGCGGAGAGCGAGATCCGCGCGGCGTTTGCGGCCAACCCGGATGTGGCATGCATCGCGCTCACGCCCGCGACGGACGATGCCACGCGCGCGCGCTATGCCGACTTCATGGCCTATATGACGGCGCAGGACGCCATCTTCGCGCTGTACCAGGGCGCCGCCGAAACCGGCCCGCGCGCGCTCGGCCACCGCTCGATCCTGGCCAATCCGTGCAATCCGCAGACGCGCGCCAACCTCAACGCGCAGGTGAAATACCGCGAGGCGATCCGGCCCCTGGCGCCGATGATGACGCTGGCGGCGGCTAAGCAGTTCTTCGACCTGTCGGACGGCGCCAGCGACGCCGACTACAACGCCTACAATTACATGGTGCTGACCGCGCACGCCAAGCCGGAAGCGCACACGCGCATCCCGTCGGTCGTGCACGCCGACGGCACCGGCCGTTTGCAGATCGTGCGCGAGAACACCGATCCGCTCACTTACGCTTATCTGAAGGCGCTCGGCCGGCGCATCGGCGTCGAGGTCGCAGTCAACACGTCGTTCAACGTGGCCGGGCCGATCGCGCAGACGCCGCAACAGGCGCTCGAGACGCTGCAACGCTCCAAGGG
>CAYJPU010000161.1:3729-8166 GCA_964372105.1 uncultured Undibacter sp. | reverse complement strand
CCCCGCATCCGAACTCGGGCTTGCCCGAGTTCGGCATTTTAGATTGCCGAAGTCGGAAACATCCGACTTCGGCCCGGGGAGGGATAAGAAGCGGCCATAGCTCCGCCGCCCGTGTTGTTTGCGCGGGCGCCGGGTTCGCCCGTCATTTCCTTATTCCCCCAACCGCGGGGGGATGGAGCGCCACGTGGCGCCCAGCAAAATCCACGCTCTGGCGGAGCATGGCCCGTCCTTGTGGCGACAAGGACGCTGCGCCCCGCGGCGCTCCATGCAGCGTCTTGACGGCGCCGGGCCGCGCTTCTGGCAACCGCATGTTTCGGCGGCCCGCCATCAGCCAGCTCCTGGCGGGAGGTCATAGTGCCTCCGACAAAAGCAGTTTGCATTGCGCAAACTGCGTAAACTTGTTTGCGCGTGCCCCGGCGCCGCTCGGGAGCTAAGGGGGTGCGTTGTCCCCCCGCCCGCGAGCGCTGCGTCCCGCTCCACCATCGCGACGCCTCATGACAGCGCCCCTCGATGAACGGATGAAAGGATTATAATCTAAGCGGGAATTAAAGGTCAAGACAGAATAGGAATATTTTTTCGGCTGTCATCCCGGGCGAGCGGCGCCAGCAACGCGAGGCCCGGGAGCCAGTACGCCGTGCCCTCTCGTTCGGCTGCGGCGTCCTGGATCCCCATCGCAAGTCGGCTTTAGCCGACTTGCGCGCTTATATACCGACGTCGGGTAAACCCGACGGATAACAAGCGCCATGTGGGCACGCGCCCGTTGTGGGCAACGCACAAGAGCGGGGACTCCAGCGGTATCGTCACGCGCACCGGCCACGCCGCGACCGCGCGCCCACCACTTCTCCATCGCGGCGATATCCGGTCATGGCAATATGCCGCGCCGGGGCGCGCGGCGCTTTTCTTTGCCGCGGATGTCGGGCATTCTCCAACCCAAGGATACATCTTCGATATCCTGGGGAGAGAGACATGAAACACGCATTTTACGCTGGCATCGCGCTCGCCTCGGCGGCCCTGCTGCCGGCCGCCGCGCAGGCCCAAGACACCGTCAAGATCGGCGTCATCAGCGCCTACTCCGGCCAGTTCGCCGACACCGCCGCGCAGATCGACAACGGCATCAAGCTGTACATGAAGCAGCACGGCGACACCGTCGGCGGCAAGAAGATCGAGATCATCCGCAAGGACACCGGCGGCCCGAACCCGGACGTCGCCAAGCGCCTCGCGCAGGAACTGATCGTGCGCGACAAGGCCGACATCCTGGCCGGCTTCACGCTGACGCCGGAAGCGTTAGGGGCCGCCGGCGTCTCGGCCGAGGCCAAGAAGCTCCAGGTCGTCATGAACGCCGCGACTTCGATCATCACCGAGAAGTCGCCCTACATCGTGCGCGTGTCGCTGACGCTGCCGCAGATCGGCGAAACGCTCGGCACCTGGGCCGCGACCAAAGGCAAGATCAAGAAGGCCTACACGATGGTGACGGATTTCGGCCCCGGCATCGACGCCGAGACCTCGTTCCAGAAGGCCTTCAAGGCCGCCGGCGGCGAGATCATCGGTTCGGTGCGCATGCCGATCGCCAACCCGGACTTCTCGGCCTTCGTGCAGCGCGCCAAGGACATGAACCCGGAATCAATCTTCGTGTTCGTGCCGGGCGGCGCGCAGCCGGCGGCGATCGGCAAGGCCTTCGCCGAGCGTCAGATCGATCCCAAGAAGGTGAAGATCATGTCGACCGGCGAGCCGGTGGACGAAACCGCGATCAAGAACCTCGGCGACCTCGCGCTCGGGCGCTTGTCCGCCTGGCACTACGACTACAACCACAAGTCCAAGAAGAACGAGGACTTCGTGAAGGCGTTCAATGCCGAGTTCAAGCGCAACCCCGACTTCTTCGCGGTCGGCGGCTATGACGGCATGCACCTGATCTACGAGGCGCTCAAGAAGACCGGCGGCAAGGCCGACGGCGACGCGTTGCTCGCCGCGGCCAAGGGCATGAAGTGGGAAAGCCCGCGCGGGCCGGTCTCGATCGACCCCAACACCCGCGACGTCGTGCAGAACATCTACATCCGCCGCGTGGAGAAGGTGGGCGGCCAGATCGTCAACGTCGAGTTCGACACGTACAAGGACGTCAAGGATCCGACGCACAAGTAAGCGGAAGATCGTCGTCCTCGACCAAACGGCTATGACACCCGATGGGGCGACCTGCTAAAGGCCGCCCCATCTGTTGTATCTGAGATAAGGTATGGCAAATTGATCGCCGTCATTCCTGGCGCCGCCATAAGCGCGTTTACGCGCGTCTTCGACGCGCTTTGGCGGCGAGCCCGGAATGACGAAATGAGACTTGCTCGCACGCGTCCAAGCAGAAGATAGCAACCCCGATGCTCCCTCCTTTCTTCGGCGTTCTGTTCGACGGCCTCGCTTACGGAATGCTGCTGTTCGTGCTGTCGGTCGGCCTGTCGGTGACGCTTGGGCTGATGAACTTCGTCAACCTGGCGCACTGCGCCTTCGCGATGCTCGGCGGCTACGTCACCGTCACGCTGGTGAACGATTTCCACTGGCCGTTTCTGGCGACGCTGCCGGCGGCCTTCGTCGCGGCGGCAGCGGCGAGCGTGGTGCTGGAGCGCATCTTCTACCGGAGGCTCTACCGCGCCAGCGACCTCGACCAGGTGCTGCTGACCATCGGCTTCGCCTTCATTTCGGTCGCGGTCGCGGCCTACGTGTTCGGCACGCTGCAACAGCCGATCCAGGCGCCGGAATTCCTGCGCGGTTCGAGCGCGTTCCTCGGCATCGGCTTCGGCAACTACCGCATGTTCCTGATCGGCGTCGCCGTCGTGGTGACCGTGCTGCTGGTCGCAGGGCTGGAATACACCCGCTTCGGCGCGCAGGTGCGCGCGGCGGTCGACAACCAGCGCATGGCGCGCGGCCTCGGCATCGACGTCGACCGCACCTTCGCCGCCACCTTCGCGCTCGGCTCGGGGCTCGCCGGCTTGGGCGGCGCGCTGGCGATCGAGATCGTCGGGCTCGACCCGTCGTTCGCCTTCACTTATCTCGTGTACGTGCTGATCATCGTCTCGGTCGGCGGCCTCGGCTCCATCGCCGGTTCGTTCGCCGCCGCCGTCCTGATCGGCGTCAGCGACATCGCCGGCAAGTATTACGCACCCGAGTTAGGAGCCTTCCTCATCTATCTGGTCATGGTGGTCGTGCTGATGTGGAAGCCGGCCGGCCTGTTCGGCAAGCGGTGAGACCATGAACTCCGCATTCGCACCATACGCCGCTCGTCCCCGCGATCGCGGGGACCCAAAGCGGCAATTCTCGAACTCCGTCGTCGTGACTCTGGATTCCCGCGTGCGCGGGAATGAGCGGAGCGAGGGGCGCTTCCGATGAGTCAAGCGACCGCCCCCGTTTCGCCGCAGCGTTACCTGCAATCGCTCAGCCGCTGGCGGCCGATCGAGATCGTGTTCTGGCTGGCGACGCTGCTGCCGTTCTTCCTGTTTCCGAACTACCTGTCGCTGGCCAGCCAGATCGCGATCGGCGCGCTGTTCGCGCTGTCGCTCGACCTGATCCTCGGTTACGCCGGCGTGGTGTCGCTCGGCCACGCGGCGTTCTTCGGCATCGGCGCCTACACCGCCGGCATCTTCTCGAAGTTCGTGTGGGGCGAGCCGCTGACCGGCATGCTGGTGGCGGCGACCGTCGCCGGCCTCGTCGGCTACGCCTCGAGCTTCATCATCGCGCGCTTCCGCCATCTCACGCTGATCATGATCACGCTCGGCCTCGGCCTCCTGGCGCACGAGGCGGCCAACCGCGCGCACTGGCTGACCGGCGGCTCCGACGGCTTGCAGGGCATCTCGATCTGGCCGGTGCTCGGCGTGTTCAAGTTCGACCTGTACGGCTACTCGGCCTACGGCTATTCGCTGGCCGTGCTGTTCGTGTGCTTCCTGGCGGTGCGGCGCATGATCAATTCGCCGTTCGGCCTGGCGCTGCGCGGCATCCGCGAGAACTGGGTGCGCATGCCGGCGATCGGCGCCGCCAGCCGCGCGCATATCCGCAAGGCCTATACCATCGCCGCCATCATCGCCGGCATCGCCGGCGCGCTGCTGGCGCAGACGACCGAAACCGTGTCGCTCGAATCGATCAGCTTCCAGCGCTCGGCCGACGTGCTGGTGATGCTGGTGCTGGGCGGCGCGGGAAGGCTTTATGGCGGCCTCGTCGGCTCGGTCATCTTCATGGTCGCGCGCGACCAGTTCTCCGGCATCGCGCCGCAATACTGGTACTTCTGGATCGGCATCCTGCTGGTGGTGGTGGTGATGTTCCTGCCGAACGGCATCGTCGGCGGCCTGGCGAAAATCGCCGCGCGCTGGAGGCGCAAATGACGACGGTTGCGCTCTCAACGAAAGGTTTGCAGAAGTCGTTCGGCTCGCTGGTCGTCGCCCGCGACATCGACCTGAGCCTGCC
>CAYJPU010000161.1:0-3629 GCA_964372105.1 uncultured Undibacter sp. | reverse complement strand
TGCAGAAGTCGTTCGGCTCGCTGGTCGTCGCCCGCGACATCGACCTGAGCCTGCCGGTCGGCGCGCGCTACGCGCTGATCGGACCGAACGGCGCCGGCAAGACCACGCTGATCAACCTGATCACCGGCATGCTGCGTCCCAACGGCGGGCAGATCCTGCTCGGCGGCGAGGACGTCACCGAGCTCGAACCGCAAGCGCGCGTCAAGCGCGGACTGGCGCGCACCTTCCAGATCAACACGCTGTTTGCGGGTCTCAACCCGCTCGAGGCGGTGACGCTGGCGGTGGCCGAGCGGCGCGGCATCGCCGACCGCTTCTGGCAGAACATCGCGGTCAACAAAGACGCGATCGAGGAAGCCTACGAGATCCTGGTCAAGCTCAAGCTCGGCGACGTCTGCTACCAGACGACGCGCGAACTGCCCTACGGCCGCCAGCGGCTGCTGGAGATCGCGCTGGCGCTCGCCACCAAACCGAAGGTGCTGCTGCTCGACGAGCCGGCGGCCGGCGTGCCGCAGGAAGAAAGCGGCGACATCTTCGAGGTGGTGGCGGGGCTGTCGAACGAGCTGACGCTTTTGTTCATCGAGCACGACATGCACGTCGTGTTCCGGTTCGCGACCCACATCATCGTGCTGGTCGGCGGCGCGCTGTTCACGCAAGGGACGCCGGCGGAGATTTCCGCCGATCCCGGCGTGCGCGAAGTCTATCTGGGCAAACGACACCATGGCTGAGCCGCTCCTCAAACTCGACAACGTGACCGCCGGCTACGGCGACGCGCTGGTGCTGCACGGCATTTCGCTGGAACTGCCGGAGAACGGCAGCCTGGCCGTGCTCGGCCGCAACGGCGTCGGCAAGACGACGCTGCTGATGACCATCATGGGCTACACGCAGATGCGCGGCGGCCGCGTCACCTGGCGCGGCCAGGACATCTCGCGGGTGCCGCCGCACAAGCGTGCTACGCAGGGCATCGGCTGGGTGGCGCAGGAGCGCGAGATCTTCCCGTCGCTTTCAGTGGAGGAAAACCTCACGGTCGCCGCGCGTCCCGGCAACTGGGACCTCGCCGCGGTGTTCAAGATGTTCCCGCGGCTGAACGAGCGCCGCCGCAACATGGGCAACCAACTTTCAGGTGGTGAACAACAGATGCTGGCGATCGCGCGCGCGCTGATGACCAATCCGGCGCTGCTGCTGTTGGACGAGCCCTGCGAGGGCCTGGCGCCGGTGATCGTCGACGAACTGCTGGCGGCGATGAAGCTGTTGCTGGCCGACCGCAAGATCGCGATCATCCTGGTCGAGCAGCACACCGAGATCGCGCTGGAGTTGACGGCGGACGCCATCGTGCTGGAGCGCGGCGCGGTCGCCCATGCGGCGCCTGCGCCGGTGCTCGCCAAGGACACCGCGACGCTGGAACGGCTGGTCGGGTTGCGCGTCGCCGCGACGGTGTGAGAAGGTAGTTGTCATTCCGGGGCGCGAGCGAAGCTCGCGAACCCGGAATCCATAATCCTCAACGCTGCGGAGTATGGATTCCGGGCCCGCGCTTTCAGCGCGTCCCGGAACGGCGGCTCACGATGAGGTCCTCCATGCCCAACCCGATGATCCCCAACCAACGCGCGGACTTCTCAGCAATCGTCGATCGCCCGCCGCTGAAGCTGCCGGGCAACGCCCGCATTATTTTCTGGACCATCGTCAATTACGAAGTATGGGACATCGGCAAGCCGATGGCGCGCCAGCTGCTGCCGGCGCCGACCGGCGCCGTGCTGATGCCGGACGTGGTGCACTGGGGCTTCCACGAATACGGCATGCGGGTCGGCTGCTGGCGCTTCTTCGAGCTGTTCAAGAAGCTCGGCATCAAGCCGACGCTGTCGGCCAACGCCCGCATTTGCGAGGACTACCGCCGCGTCGCCGAGGAAGCGCGCGACGCCGGCTGGGAGTTCATGGGCCACGCCTATGAACAGGGCCCGATCCACAAGGAGCCGGACCAGGCGGCGATGATCAACCGCGCGATGGACTTGCTGGAGAAGTTCACCGGCAAGCGGCCGGTCGGCTGGCTCGGGCCCGGCCTGACGCAGACGCTGGAGACGCCGGATCTCTTGGCCGCCGCCGGCGTCAAATACATCGGCGACTGGGTCTACGACGACGAGCCGACGGTGATCCGCACCACCAGCGGGCCGCTGGTGACGCTGCCCTACACCATGGAGCTCAACGACATTCCGATGATGATGGTGCAGCACCACGAGAGCGACTACCTGCTCAAGCGCACCATCGACCAGTTCGACCGGCTCTACGCAGAAGGTAAGGACCGCGCCAAGATCGTGGCGCTGGCGATCCATCCCTACATCAGCGGCCAGCCGCACCGCATCAAGTACCTCGAACAGATCTACGACTACGTCAACAAGCACGACGGCGTGCTGCACTGGAACGGCGAGCAGATTCTCGACTGGTACAATAAAGCAAAGCCGTAGATCATTCTCCGTTCGTCCCCGCGGAAGCGGAGACCCAGCTAAGGCAAGAAAGACTGGATTCCCGCTTGCACGGGAATGAGCGGAGTGTGTGCAACCGCAAAAGCGAGGACCGCCCCGATGAACTTCCCCAAACCCTCCGTCGGCATGCTGCCGAACGACCGGCTCGATTACTCCGCCATCGTCAACCGCAAGCCGCTGAAGCTGCCGGGCAAGGCGCGCATGGTGGTGTGGACCGTGACCAACGTCGAGGAATGGGACCCGACCCAGACCATGCCGCGCACGGTGCTGACGCCGCCGGCCGGTGGCTCGCCGATGCCCGACATCCCGAACTGGTGCTGGCACGAATACGGCAACCGCGTCGGCTTCTGGCGGCTGCTGCAGGTCTATGACGAGTTCAAGATTCCCGGCGTGATGAACATCAACGGCGTCGCGGTCAACGCGTTTCCCGATCTGGTGAAGTCCTGCGTCGACCGCAAGTGGGAGTTCGTCGGCCACGGCTACACCCAGCGCAACATGCAGAAGGTCGAGAACGAGCGCGCCGACATCAAGAAGAGCGCCGACGTGCTGGCCAAGGTCACCGGCCAACGGCCGCGCGGCTGGCTCGGGCCCGGCCTCACCGAGACCTGGGAGACGCCGGACATCCTGGCCGAGGAAGGCTACGACTACGTCGCCGACTGGGTGCTCGACGACCAGCCGGTGTGGCTGAAGACGCGCGGGCGTCCGATCCTCAACATCCCCTACACGCAGGAATGCAACGACGTCGCCATGATGCTGATCCAGCACCACAAGGCGAACGAGTTCTACGAGCGGGCGATGGACCAGTTCGAGCAGATCTACAAGGACGCCAAGGCGCTGGATTCGGCGCGGGTGATGGCGATCTCGGTGCACCCCTACATCATGGGCGCGCCGCACCGCGCCAAGTACTTCCGCAAGATCTTCGAGAAGATCCGCAAGCAGAAGGACGTGCTGTTCTGGACCGGCGCGCAGATCGCCGACTGGTACAAGAAGGCAGGTCCCAAGGCGCCGGGCTGACCGCTCCTCCCCGCGCAAGCAGGGACCCAGCGAAGGCAAGAATGACTGGGTTCCCGCTTACGCGGGAATGAGCGGAGTGTGGGGCGGCGACCTATCCCCACCCGTCATGGCCGGGGTTGGACCCGCCCAACACCGAGTAGCTTT
>CAYJPU010000160.1:5935-8184 GCA_964372105.1 uncultured Undibacter sp. | reverse complement strand
TCCCGCGCAAGCGGGAATCCAGCGCTGGGTCCCCGCTTGCGCGGGGACGAGCGGAAGCAAAGCAGCCCTTGTTCGCCACGCCCGCGCTTGCTACACGCCGCCTTCACAAGGAAACGGAATTTCATGGCCAAAGCCCGGCGCACCGCCGCCCCCGCGACCAAAAGCGCCAAGCGCGCGCCGAAGCTGCGCATTCTGATCGTCGAGGCGCGCTACTACGACAATTTCTCTGACGCGCTGCTCGAGGGTGCGACGCGCGTGCTGGCCGAGGCCGGCGCCGACATCACGCTCATCACCGTTCCAGGCGCGCTGGAGATCCCGGCCGCCATCGCCATCGCGGTCGACGCCGCCGCCGCCAAAAAGGCGCCCTATGACGGCGTGGTCGCGCTCGGCTGCGTGGTGCAGGGCGAGACCTATCACTTCGAGATCGTGTCGAACGAATCCGCGCGCGGATTGATGGACCTCGCCGTCGCGCGCAAGCTGCCGCTCGGCAACGGCATCCTCACCGTCGACACCGAGGCGCAGGCGGTCGCGCGGCTCGGCGGCGCGGACGGTCACAAGGGCGAGGACGCCGCGCGCGCGGCGCTCGCCATGGTGGCGATCAAGCGCGAGCTGGCGGAGAAGTAAATGGCGCGCGCGCCGCAAAGCGACGACAAGGACCCGCGCAAAGCCAACAAGCGCGGCGCGGCGCGGCTCGCCGCCGTGCAGGCGCTCTATCAGATGGAAATCGCCGGCACCGGCTTGAACGAGATCCTGGCCGAGTTCGAGAGCCACTGGCTCGGCCGCGAGGTCGAAGGCGCGCAATATCTGCCGGCCGAGGCGGCGTTCTTCCGCGACATCGTCTCCGGCGTGGTGCGCGACCAGCGCGCGCTCGATCCGCTGATCGACCAGGCGCTGCAAAGCGGCTGGCCCTTGAAGCGCATCGAGGCGGTGCTGCGCGCCGCCTTGCGCGCCGGCGCCTACGAACTCAAGAGGCGCACCGACATTCCGGCGCGCGTCATCATCACAGAGTACGCCGACGTCGCCTCCGCCTTCGTCGAGCGCGACGAGACCGGCATGGTCAACGCCGTGCTCGACCAGCTGGCGCGCAACCTGCGCGCGGCCGAGTTCACGCCGGGGTGAATTATTCTTCTTACCTCCCCCTGAAAGGGGGAGGTCGGATCGCGAAGCGATCCGGGTGGGGGTCATTGTAAAGTTCGAATGACCCCCACCCCGACCCTCCCCCTTTCAGGGGGAGGGAGTTGAGAGGCAGAGACGCGCGATGAGTTCTGACGACGACAGAGTGTCGGCCGAGGACCGCCTGATCGCGCGCCACTTCAAGCCGCTCGCCACCCATCCCGGCGCTTTGGGCCTCTCCGACGACGCCGCTTTCATCACGCCGCCGGCCGGTTGCGACCTGGTGCTCAAGACCGACGCCATCATCGGCGGCGTGCATTTTTTTGCCGACGACGCCGCCGACACCGTCGCCAGCAAGGCGCTGCGGGTGAACCTGTCGGACTTGGCCGCCAAGGGTGCCAGGCCGCTCGGCTTCCTGGTGTCGCTGGCGCTGCCGTCCGACATCGGCGACGCTTGGCTGGAGCAGTTCGCCGAAGGATTACGCGCCGACAGCGTGCTCTATGCCTGTCCGCTGTTCGGCGGCGACACCGACCGCACGCCGGGGCCGATCATGGTCTCGGTCGCCATGTTTGGCGCCGTGCCGGAAGGCACCATGGTGCGCCGCGCCGGCGCCAGGCCGGGCGACCGCGTGTTCGTCAGCGGCACCATCGGCGACGCCGCGCTCGGCCTCCATGTGCGCAAAGGCGCCGACTGGAGACTGTCCGACCTGCAACGCCAGCAGCTGGTGTCGCGCTATCTGCTGCCGCAGCCGCGCAACGCGCTGGCCGAGGCCGTGCGCCTGCACGCCTCGGCCGCGATGGACGTGTCGGACGGCCTGGCCGGCGATCTGACCAAGCTGACCCGCGTGTCGCAGGTGTCGGCCACCGTCGAGGCGGCGCGCGTGCCGCTGTCGGACGCCGGCCGCGCCGCGGTCGCGTTTGATTCTTCGCTGCTGGAAACCGCGCTCACCGGCGGCGACGATTTTGAGATCGTCTGCACCGTGCCGCCGGACAAGGCCGACAGCTTCCGCGCCGCCGCAATGACCGCGCGCGTGGCCGTCACCGACATCGGCGTCATCGCGCCGGGCGAGGGGACGCACTTCCTGGGGCCTGACGGCGAGCCCTTGAAATTCAAGCGGCTGTCGTTCAGTCACTTCT
>CAYJPU010000160.1:0-5835 GCA_964372105.1 uncultured Undibacter sp. | reverse complement strand
CTGGGGCCTGACGGCGAGCCCTTGAAATTCAAGCGGCTGTCGTTCAGTCACTTCTAATCCGTTGTCATTCCGGGACGGCCCGAAGGGCCGGGCCCAGAATCCATAATCCTCAACGCTGCGGAGTATGGATTCCGGGTTCGCTCGGCTCACGCTCGCGCCCCGGAATGACAGCGCTTGGAGGCAGGCGCTATAGTGCGCCAAACTTGGAACGAGGAAACACCATGGACGACATGACGGCGAAAAAAGAAGCGGCGCTTCCGGCCGTGACGCCGCATAAAAACTTCGCCAAGTGGCACAAGCTGTTTCCGACCACCGCCTGGCTGCGCCGCGAGGCGCCGCGCAACATCCCGCGCTTCTCGTTCGAATACGGCGACACCGGCGCCGGCAACGACATCGGCATCGAGCACAACTGGGCGGCTTTTGACGCCATCAAAATCGTGCCGCGCTACGGTGTCACCAACGCGCTGCCGCCGGTCGACGTCACGCTGTTCGGCAGCCGCTATTCGGCGCCGATCGGCGTCGCGCCGATGGGCGGCCCGTCGCTGGTCTGGCCGGGCGCCGATTTGCTGATGGCGAAAGCCGCGCAACGCGCGCGCGTGCCCTATACGCTCGGCGTCGCCGGCGGCGCCACCATCGAGGAGGTCGCGCGCGTCGCGCCGGACGTGTTCTGGCTCCAGCTCTACCGGTTCTGGAAGAACGACCACAAGATCGGCTTCGATCTGGTGCGCCGCGCCACCGACGCGCAGGTCAAGGTGCTGACGCTGACGCTCGACGTGCCGGTGCGCACCACGCGCTCGCGCGAGACCTACGCGGGGCTGGCCGGCGAATTCCGCCCCAACGCGCGCATGGTCTGGGAAATGCTGGTGCGGCCGAAATGGTTGATGGCGCTGTTGCGCAACGGCTATCCGCGGTTTGCCACCATCGGCCCCTATGCCGGCAGCACCAAGACCAACGAGGTCATCCGCTTCGCCCGCCAAGAGATGGGCGGCGCCTTCAATTGGGACGAGGTCGCGCGCTACCGCGACAAGTGGAAAGGCCCGATGACGGTGAAGGGCATCCTGCATCCGCGCGACGCCGAGAAGGCGGTGTCGCTCGGCGTCGACGGCATCTGGATGTCGAACCACGGCGGCCGCCAGATCGAGGCGCTGGTGCCGCCGATCGACGCGCTGCCGGGCATCGTCGCCGCGGTCGGCTCCAAGGCCACCATCCTGGTCGACAGCGGCGTGCGCTCGGGCCAGGACGTGATGCGGGCGATCGCGCTCGGCGCCGACGCGGCCTTCGCCGGCAAGTCGTTTTTGTGGGCGGTGGCGGCGCTGGGCGACGAGGGGCCGGACCAGCTCATCGACCTCTATATCGACGAGCTGCGCGCGTCCTTGGGCCAGATCGGCGCGCTGTCGCTGGCGGAAGCCCGCCAGGCCACCGTGCTGCACCCGGGCGCGATCAAGTTTTGAGGTTCGTGCCCCGGACGCGGTGCAGCACGAAGTGATGCACCGCAGATCCGGGGCCCCGGTTGTTTTCCTTAGAAAGCGGGGTCCCGGGTCTGCGGCGCACCGTTCCGCTGCGCTTCACGCTGCGCCGCGCCCGGGACACGCAACCACCAAGCAGAGCAACTTCAACTCAGCCCTGCGCCAGCGGCAGTAGTCTTATTCTACGAACGCCGCTAAAGGGGGAACGGCTTTACCGGGAGCTCCCGCCGATGTCGGCCGTCGCCGAACCCTACCAGCCTGCCATTGCCGATGACCGCCTGGCGCGCCGCAACGCGCTGGTGCTCTCGGTCGCGCAGGCGCTCGCCGGCGGCAACAGTACCGTCATCGTCTCGACCTCGGCCATCATCGGCTTTGTTCTGGCGCCGGACAAAGGGCTGGCGACGTTGCCGGTCACCGCCATGGTCATGGGCATGTGGCTCGGCACGCTGCCGGTCGGCCTGCTCTCCCGCTGGCTCGGCCGCCGCTCCGCCTTGCAGGTCGGCTCGTTCTTCGGCGTCCTGTCCGGTCTGGTCTCGTACGCCGCCGTGATGCAGGGCAATTTCTGGGTGCTGTTGCTGGGCACCTTCTGTGGCGGGCTCTATGCCGCCGCGCACCAGTCCTACCGTTTCGCCGCCACCGACACCGCGAGCGAGAGCTTCCGTGCCAAGGCCGTCTCTTATGTGATGGCCGGCGGCATCTTCGCGGCCATCATCGGGCCGCAGCTCGTGATCTTCACCAAAGACTTGATGGCGCCGCACCTGTTCGCCGCGAGCTTCCTCGGCCAGTCCGTCTGCGCGCTGCTCGCGGCTGTCGTGCTGCAATTCGTGAAGATCCCGCCGGTGCCGCCGCGGCATGCCGACGATGGCGCGCGTCCGTTGCCCGAGATCGTGCGTAATCCGCGCTTCCTGGTCGCGGTCGTCTGCGGCATGGCGAGCTACGGTCTGATGAACATGGTCATGACCTCGGCGCCGCTGGCCATGGTCGGCTGCGGCCATTCGGTCACCGACGCGACGCTTGGCATCCAATGGCACGTGCTGGCGATGTACGGGCCGAGCTTCTTCACCGGCAGCCTCATCAACCGCTTTGGGGTCGAGCGCATCACCGGCATCGGCCTCGCGTTGACGGCGCTGTCCGCGGTCGTCGGCATCAGCGGCACCACGGTTCCGCATTTCTGGGGCGCGCTGATTGCGCTCGGCGTCGGCTGGAATTTCAGCTTTATCGGCGCCACCACCATGGTCACGCAGAGCCACCGCCCGGCCGAGCGCAACAAGGTGCAGGCCTTCAACGACTTCCTGGTGTTCGGCACCATGGCGCTGAGCTCGTTCTCGTCCGGCCAGATGCTCGCGGTCTTCGGCTGGGAGGCGCTCAACGCCGTGATCTTCCCCGGCGTGCTGATCGCAGCCGTGCTGCTGATCTGGCTGATCCGGCGCTCCCGGCCCACGGCGGTATAGCCGCGGCCGTCGTCCCCGTTTTTTCAATGTCGTCCCATGGCAACACCTCCCTGAGGAGGTGTTGCACTTCGTTTGCGAACTCAGGGACCCGGTACGCCGCAGTCCCTCGTGATGGCACGGCGTACTGGATCCCGGGTCTCCCCCGATCAAGTCGGGGGTCGCCCGGGATGACCGCCGAAAATATATTCGCAGTTATATACTTGACAAAAGTAGAAACGAATCGGATAGTGAGGTCATAGGAGCGATCCATGGCCAAGCTTGCGACATTCCAGAACCCCATCTTTCAGGACGAGAGCAAGGCTCGCGAAGCCCTAGAGGCTGTTCGCTGGCCCGAAGGCCCCATTTGCGCCCATTGCGGCAATAGCGACCCTGAGAAGATCGCCAAGGTCGAGGGCAAGAAGCAATCGCACCGTCCCGGCCTCTACTACTGCAACGAATGCAAGGGCCAATTCACGGTCACTGTGGGCACCGTTTTTGAGCGGTCTAAAGTGCCCCTGACTAAATGGTGGATGGCCGCTCACATGCTCAATTCGGGCAAGAACGGCGTATCCGCTCACGAAATCCACAGGTCGATTGGCGTTACCTACAAGACCGCTTGGTTCATGATGCACCGCTTGCGTGAAGCAATGACGGGCATGGACTCCGGGCCTCTAGGCGGCGGTGGCCAGTCTGTACAGGCTGACGAAACCTATTACGGCAATTCGTCAAAGCGCGCGAAGGGCTACAAGAAGGGACACTCTCAGAAAGAACAGATCGTTGCCCTTATTGAGCCCAAAGGCCGCGTGCGCGCGTTCCATCTTAAGTCCGCGACCGTCGCTGGCGTGCGCGAAATCCTCGTCCGCAACGTAGACCGTAAGTCAGAGTTGCACACCGACGAATCCCGTCTGTACGTATCGGTTGGCAAAGAGTTCGCGGCCCACAAGACCGTTCAACATGGGTCGAACAGCTTCGGTTATTATCCCGGACGTTGGGTCGGCGCGGACGGTCAGCACACCAATTCAGCCGAGAACTTCTTCGGCAATTTCAAGCGCAGCATGCGCGGCACATACCGCTTTTGCAGCGAACAGCATTTGAAGCGTTACGTCGCGGAGTTTGAATTCCGCCACAACAATCGTTCCGGCCTTGGAGTTACTGACGGGGAACGGACGGCGAAGGCTCTCTCAGGTATTGAGGGCAAGCGCCTGACGTACCGGCCGGCTCACTAAGCCCAAGACTCCCAAGCATTTGGCGCGTAAGTTCATCGCATGGCAAAAGTCGAAGCGGGGAAAACCTACCTAGGCTTCATTTGTGAAAAATGCGGCCAAGGAATTCCCGTGACTGAAGAAGACCCAACCAACCCGACAGTTGGCATAGAGGACACCTTCGGGACGTTCCGGCTACGCTGTTTGCGCTGTAAACATGAGGCTGATTATCAGCCAGCCGCAATTCAACGCCTGACGGCACTTCTAAAGCAGTGAGCCGCAGAACCATCCCGTCCGGTATTTGGAGTAGGTTATTTCTCAGTCTCTTTTGCCGCTTTTTTCTTTTTGGCTTTAGACTTTCCGATCTTCATTTCCTCGTGCGGCTTTGGTTTCATGCGCACGAGAGCGCCCATTAGGCGCTTAGTCTCGTCCAATTTGTCTGAGGGCTTAGTCATGCCAGATGACCTTGATGAGGGCTTTCAATCGTGGGACGAATTTCACGCGTTCAAGTTGGCTATGGAAAAACCGTTTTGGGAACCCATCGGACGATATGTGTTCAATTTTGGCCTCCTAGAACGCAAATTGGATAGGTCGATTATTGCCGTGATGGGAGTTGATTGGCGCATTGGTGAGTTCACCTTGCGCCCCATCCAAAGCATGGCCGCTAAAATCAACCTCTTCGAAGCGCTCGCCAAACTACACATCCCGAAAGACTCCGAACTTATCGAAGTACTTGATTCGGCGGTTGACGACTTGCGCGAACAATATGCCTTTAGAAACGACTTAGTCCACGGCGGATGGGGAGCCCATTTCAGCGATTTCGGCAATGGTGAGTCCGGGTGGCAGAAACCAAAGCTGACCCAGAGCTTTAAACACCGCGGATTTAACGTGACAGTGCCCCAACTGATTGCCGTGGACCTTAAAATAAAGAGTCTTGGCCACAGGCTTAATAATTTGGCGTTCAAGGTTTCTTCCGAGCGGACGAAAGCCTTGTTCGCTCCATCGCCTGATAAACCCGAATAGCAATTTCATTGGGAACACTGGTTTCGGGGTCATAATCCACAACTTCCTTGCCTCCCGCTCTTGCCATCTCAGGAGTCACTTCTGCGCTGCCCTGTCGGGGGCTATTATTAGGATATTGTTCTACTTTTGTCATGTATATATATGCGAATATATTCCTATTCAGTCTTGACCTTTAATTCCTGTATAGATTATAGTCCTTTAGTCCCGTTCATCGAGGGGCGCTGTCATGAGGCGTCGCGATGGTGGAGCGGGACGCAGCGCTCGCGGGCGGGGGGACAACGCACCCCCTTAGCTCCCGAGCGGCGCCGGGGCTCCGCTCGGAGGCACTATGACCTCCCGCCAGGAGCTGGCTGATGGCGGGCCACACGGCTCGTCCGCGTTCGGCGGCACGGCTTCCCGCAAAGGGCCGCGCCAAGGGACGATGGACGCCCCGGCGATGGTTGCCAGAAGCGCGGCCCGGCGCCGTCAAGACGCTGCATGGAGCGCCGCGGGGCGCAGCGTCCTTGTCGCCACAGGGACGGGCCATGCTCCGCCAGAGCGTGGATTTTACTGGGCGCCACGCGGCGCTCCATCCCCCTCGACGTTTTGTCGGGGGTCGACTCCCCCGGCCCCCTGGGGGACCAGGAAATGACGGGCGACCCCGGCGCCCGCCAAAGAATACGGGCGGCGAAGCTATGGTCGCCGTCATCCCGGCCAAGCGCGCAATGCGCGCGC
>CAYJPU010000159.1:0-8276 GCA_964372105.1 uncultured Undibacter sp. | reverse complement strand
ATGTAGTAGAACCCGACGCCGTACAGGCTGCAAATCTTCACGTACTGGACCGGTTGCAGACGTGCTTCCGCGCGATTGCCAGCAACGGCGCGTTTTCCGCGCACCCGCGCACCGTCCGTGCCGATTGAACGGCCCCTGCCCGTCTCGGGCCTGCGTGGGTCGGCCGAAAAACCAAGTGTCTGATCGCGCCGGGATAACGGCCGCAGCGATGCGTTGCCACTGCAAACGCGACGTGGGTATGGTCTGGGTGCGCGTTAAATCGACGTCGAAAAGCCACGCAAAACATCCGCGCATCGCGGCTGCGATGGTGCGCGGCAATTCGTGAGTTTTCGGTAAACGAACGATGCGTGCGGCGATGCGCGCGTTGGCGGCGCGCATGCGAGAACGCGCCGAAAAGTCCGTTCAAGGAGCTGCCGGCGGCACTTTCGAACTGAAGCTTTGAGTCAGATCGTCAGGTCATCTCGTGCGGTGAACGGCGGAACGAAACGTCTCACCGTTGTCGGCGGCGCCGGCGCGCCGCTCGACGCCGGGAAACGTCACGACCTCCTGGATCAGGTCGGCCGCCCCGGTCAGCGTCTCCTGCGTCAGGTGCGCGTAACGCTGCGTGGTGCGTGCGTGCAGATGACCGAGCAGGCCCTGCACGACGTAAAGCGACACGCCGCGGTTGACCAGGAAGCTCGCGAACGAATGCCGCAGGTCGTGCAGCCGCACGTCTTCGAGCCCCGCCCGCTTGCGGATGCGGTCCCAGGGAAAGAACAACGACGCCGACGGCCGTCCCGTCACCGGCGACGGGAAGATGTAAGAATTGTCGTCGAGCCGCGGCGTCGCGGTCAAAAGCGCGATTGCGGACTGGTTGAGCGCGATGACGCGCGCGCGGCCGGATTTAGACTTCGGCACCAGCAGCGTCTTGTTCTTCCAGTCGACGTAGTCCCACTTGGCGAAGGTGATCTCGTTGCGGCGTCCGCCGGTCAGCAGCAGCAGCATGATCGAGCGCGCCGCGGTCTGATTCTCGTCCGATTGGATCGCGCGCACCAGCGCCTCGGCCTCGTCTTCGCTGAGGAAGCGGTTGCGCTGCACGTCGGGGCCGGCGGAGAGGCCGGCGGCCGGGTTTTCCACCCCGCCCGGCACCTTCCACTTGCGGGCCAGATTGTAGATGTAGCGCAGGATGACGATCACCCGGTTCATGGTGCCGGATGCATAACCGTCCTCGCGCATGCGGTTGATCAGGTCGGAGATCGCGTCGGTCTTGATCTCGTCGAGCGCCAGCGCGCCCAGCTTGGGCAGGACATGGATGCGCAGCACCGTCTCGTCGGTCTGCCAGCTGTTCTTGTAGGTGCGCACGTAAGGCAGATAGCGCTCGGCGACGAAGTCGCGCAGCTGCGGCACCGCGCGCAGCTCACGCCGCTTCTGCTGCGGATCGGCGCCGAGCAGCGCCTCCGCCACCACTTGCCGGCCCTTGCGGCGCGCCTGTTCGAGCGTGAGCACGTCCGCCGGGCCGAGCTTGTACTGGCGCTCGCGCCCGCGCTCGTCGGTGTAGCGCTGGTAGTAGGTCTTGCCGCCGGAGCAGCGGACCTCGAGCAGCAGCCCGCGCTGACCGGCGTCGAAGTAATCGGTCTTTTTGCGGCCGGGCTGACACCCGGCTTGCCGCACGAACGGCGCGGACAAGGTGACGGTCGGCATTACGCACCACTGACTGACGCTGTACTTTCCCGGCCATTGTCGTCAGGCGAACCCGCAACTGACAGCAACAGGGTGTAGATTAGCGCGACTAACGTATAAATTTCCAAGTAACTTTTACGTAATTATAGACGCTTAGCAAGCATAAATCATATATTATGCACTTAAGATAACTCTCTATGATTTTCAAGATATTTACAATGATCACAGTGGCTTATATAGAGTATTACGCGTCGTCGGCCTATGGTATCCACGATACAGTACGGAGTGTTATTTTCAATTACTACCATAGATAAGCTATCCGTGTACATTGATACCTCAACAATAATAGTTAGAACTTCTTGACACCGGTGCCTCGAAAGCAGTATTCGCAAGCATAAGAAGCCAGTGCGCTGTACTAGCGTGGTGGTAATGAAATACTAAGCGGGCTAATACCGGCCAAAACGACCGGCCGGTCTTTTAGCCCACCGGCAAGACCTGCACCGATACTTCCTGCCGCTGCCCGCCCGAGGCGACGATAACGCCGTCGATCGGCGCCATGTCCGGGTAGTCGCGGCCGATCGCCAGCACGACGTGGTCGGACACGGAGCCGAAGTAGTGCCTGCGGCTTTCACAGCGCGTGTTCTCGAAAGAGAGCAGCTGGCCGCCATGCTGACAAACGCAGAGCTTGCCGCGCGTCCGCGGTCTACGAGAAAAGGCGCAAGGGCCCATCAGCGAGAACGGCAGGGAGACGAGTGAGTTTCAGTCGATTGGCGTTACCGGGGCCCGACCGCTATCATGCGGTACTTTTCGAGGCCCTTCCGGCATGACGACTTACACGCTTGACGCTCTCAACGGCGCATCGGCGGCCGAATTCGCCGCCGCGCTCGGCGACATTTACGAGCACTCGCCCTGGATCGCGGAAGCCGCCCACGCCAAACGCCCGTTCGCGACGCTTGGCGCGCTGCACGAGGCCATGACGGCGACGGTGCGCGCCGCGCCGCCGGAGCGGCAACTGGCGCTGGTCAAGGCCCATCCCGACCTCGCCGGCAAGGCGGCGCGCGCCGGCACGCTGACGGCGGCCTCCACCAACGAGCAGACGAGCGCCGGGCTCGATCGCCTGAGCGAGGCGGCGTTTGCCCGCTTCCACCGGCTCAACGACGCCTATCGGGCCAAGTTCGGTTTCCCCTTCATCGTCTGCGTGCGCCGGCACACCAAGGATTCGATCCTGCGTCAATTCGAGCGCCGGCTCGACCATAGCGCCACCGAGGAACTGGCCACGGCGCTGACCGAGATCTTCCGCATCGCCGCGCTGCGGCTCGACCAGAAGGTCACCGCCGAGGACAAGTTGAAAGTCGCCGGCCGGCTGTCGACCCACGTGCTCGACACCCATGGCGGCCATCCGGCCGAGGGCGTCGCGGTCGAATTGTGGGAATTGTCGGACGACGGCGACAGCCGCCTGGTCGCGCGCACCACGACCAATCGCGACGGCCGCACCGACGAACCGCTGATCGGCGGACGGCCGGTGCCGATCGGCACCTACGAACTGCGCTTCACGGTCGCCGCCTATTTCGCCAAGCGCGGCGTGACGCTGGCCGAGCCGCCGTTTCTTGGGCAAGTGCCGCTGCGGTTCGCGGTCGCCGAGCCGGAAGGCCACTATCACGTACCGCTGGTGGTCACGCCCTGGAGCTACTCGACCTATCGCGGCAGTTGAGCGTCGCGGGCGGCCCGAGTTTTCCACCGGTTTCGTGCCGCAGGACGTCCCTGTCTCACGAACGCGCACGCCGTGGCTTCAACTGCCCGCTCTTTTGTCACACAATGACATTGCCCGTTTCGTGACCGTTCACAGGTTCCCTCGTGCTCATCGATGCCGCGCCGCCCAGCTCTGCGGACGTCCCGCTGCTGCAAGCCATCGGCATCACCAAGCGTTACGGCGCCTTTGCCGCCAACGACTCGATCGACCTCGCGCTGCGCGGGCGCACCATCCACGCGCTGCTCGGCGAGAACGGCGCGGGCAAGTCGACGCTGGTCAAGGTCGTCTACGGCCTGATCCAGCCGACCGCCGGCGAGCTGCGCTGGATGGGCGAGCCGATGGTGCTCGCCGGTCCTGCGCAAGCCCGCGCGCGCGGCATCGGCATGGTGTTCCAGCATTTCTCGCTGTTCGACAATTTGACCGTCGCGGAGAACGTCGCGCTCGGGCTCGACGGTTCGGAGACCTTTGCGACGATGTCGGCGCGGCTGGCGCAGGTGTCGCGCGACTACGGCCTGCCGCTCGATCCCAAGCGCGAGGTGTGGCGGCTCTCGGTCGGCGAGCGCCAGCGCATCGAGATCGTGCGCATGCTGATGCAGAATCCGAAACTGTTGATCCTCGACGAGCCGACCGCGGTGCTCACCCCGCAGGAGGCCGATCAACTGTTCATCGTGCTGGAACGGCTCAAGCGCGAAGGCCGCGCCATCCTGTACATTTCGCACAAGCTCGACGAGGTGAAACGCCTGTGCGACAGCGCCACGATTCTGCGCGGCGGCAAGAAGATCGCGACCTGCGACCCGCGCCAGGAAACCGCGGCGTCGTTGGCGCGCATGATGGTCGGCGCCGACATCGGCGTCGTCAAGGCCACGGCCGCGCGCGCCACCACGGTGCCGCGCCTGGTGGTGCAGAACCTGTCGATGAAGCCGGACGATCCGCACGGCGTGGCCTTGAAGGACATCTCCTTCGCGGTGAACGGCGGCGAAATCCTCGGCCTCGCCGGCGTCGCCGGCAACGGCCAGGACGAATTGTTCGCAGCACTCTCCGGCGAGCGCCGTGCCGCCACCGAAGGCAACGTGATCGTCGACGGTCATGGCGCAGGTCTTATGTCGGTCACCGAGCGCCGGCGGTTAGGGGCCGCCTTCGTGCCCGAGGAACGGCTCGGCCACGGCACCGCGCCGCGCATGCGACTGTCGGAAAACGCCCTGCTCACCGGCCACGCCGCCAGCGGCATGGTCCATCACGGCTTCATCGATAGACCGGCGACGCTCGCTACCGTCGACAAGACCACGCAGGCCTTCGACGTGCGCAAGGCCAAGCGCGATCCGGAAGCGGCCAGCCTGTCCGGCGGCAACCTGCAGAAGTTCATCGTCGGCCGCGAGATCCTGCGCGAACCCGGCGTTCTGGTGGTGAGCCAGCCGACCTGGGGCGTCGATGCCGGCGCCGCCGCCACCATCCGCCAGGCGCTGCTCGATCTCACCAGTCGCGGCGCCGCGGTGCTGGTGATCAGCCAGGACCTCGACGAACTGGCCGAGATCGCCGACCGCATCGCCGTCATGTTCCACGGCACGCTGTCGCCGCCGCTGTCGGCCGCCGAAGCGACCCGCGAGACGCTCGGCCTGTTGATGGGCGGGGCCACGACCGGCATGGACCCAAGCTTGGACCCAAATAAGTTGAACGCGCCGGAGGCAAGCCATGCAGTTGGTGCTTGAGCGGCGCGCCGAACGGTCGACCTTGATCGCGATCGCCTCGCCGCTGCTCGCCATCGCGCTCACGCTCGTCGCCATGTCGGTGATTGTCGCGCTCATGGGCAAGAGCCCCCTCACCGCGCTCTACGTCTATTTCCTCGCGCCGCTGACCGACGGCTATTCGCTGCAGGAGATCGCCGTAAAGGCGTCGCCGCTGGTGATGATCGGTGTCGGCCTGTCTCTCTGTTACCTCGCCAACGTGTGGAACATCGGCGCCGAGGGCCAGTTCCTGGTCGGCGCCGTCACCGGCAGCTGGCTCGCCGTCATCACCAACGGCACCGATGCCGGCCCCTGGGTGCTGCCGGCGATGCTGGTCATGGGCGCGCTCGGCGGCGCGCTCTACGCCTTGATCCCGGCGCTGTGCAAAGTGCGCTTCGGCGCCAGCGAAATCCTCACCAGCCTGATGCTGGTCTATGTCGCCGACCTGTTGATGGACTATCTGGTGCGCGGGCCCTGGCGCGATCCGAAGGGCATGAACTTCCCGACCACCGCCGAATTCGATCCGGTCGCCACCGTGCCGCTGCTGATCGACGGCAGCCGGCTGCACGCCGGTGCGCTCGTCGCGCTGATCGTCGTCGCGCTCGCGACCGTGATGCTGGGCCGCACCGTCAAGGGCTTCGAGATCCGCGTCGTCGGCGCCGCGCCCAAGGCGGCGCGGTTTGCCGGGTTCAATTCAAATCAACTGGTGCTTTTCACCTTCGCCGTCTCGGGCGCGCTTGCGGGCCTTGCCGGAATTATCGAAGTGGCGGGACCGATCGGCCATCTGCAGCCCGGCATCTCGCCCGGCTACGGCTTCACCGCGATCATCGTGGCGTTCCTCGGCCGGCTCAATCCCGTCGGCATCCTGGTGGCCGGCCTGTTTCTTGCTCTCACCTTCATCGGCGGCGAAGGCGCACAAATATCGATGAAGGTTCCGCTCGACGTCACCAAGGTGTTCCAGGGCATCCTGCTGTTCTTCGTGCTCGCCTGCGATTCCATGATCCTCTATCGCGTCCGCCTCATTGCCAGCTCGAAAAAGGCCGCGCATGGGCTTGGCTGAAGCCATCGTCCTGGCGGTGATCGCCGCCTCCACGCCGTTGCTGCTGGCGGCGGCCGGCGAACTCGTCGTCGAGCGCGCCGGCGTGCTCAATCTCGGCGTCGAGGGTATGATGATCATGGGCGCGGCCTGCGGCTTCGCCGGCGCATATCTCACAGGCTCCACGTTCATCGGCGCGCTGTGCGGCATCGCGGCCGGCGCGGGTCTTGCCGCGGTGTTCGCCGCGCTGACGCTCGGCCTCGCCGTCAACCAGGTGGCGACCGGGCTGGCGCTCACCATTCTCGGCGTCGGCCTGTCGGGCCTGATCGGCGCCGGCTTCGTCGGCGAGAAGATCACGCCCGCCCCGCACCTCTTCGTTCCGGTGCTGAGCGACCTGCCGGTCATCGGCCGCATCGTGTTCAACCAGGACGCCTTCGTCTATGTCTCGATCGCGCTGGTGGCCGCGATCGGGTGGTTCCTGTACCGCACCCGCGCCGGACTTGTCCTGCGCGCCATCGGCGACAACCACACCTCGGCGCACGCGCTCGGCTATCCGGTGTTGAAGGTGCGACTCATCGCGGTGCTGTTCGGCGGCGGCTGCGCCGGCTTAGGGGGCGCTTACCTGCCGCTCGCCTATACGCCGTTCTTCGTCCCCGGCATGACCGCCGGCCGCGGCTGGATCGCGCTCGCGCTGGTCGTGTTCGCCTCCTGGCTGCCGGTCAGGCTGGTCGGCGGCGCCTATCTGTTCGGCGCCGTCAGCATCCTGCAGCTTCATGCGCAGGGCGCCGGCTTCGGCGTCCCGTCGCAATTGATGTCGGCGCTGCCCTATCTCGCCACCGTGATCGTGCTGGTGCTGATGTCGCGGACGCGCGCCGGCGCCGGGTCGGCGGCGCCCGCGTCGCTGGGCATGGTTTTCGTACCTGATCGTTAAGTCTCACAACGGAGTCGATCCATGAAGAAATTGATGATCACCGCCGCGGCCGCCGCCTTGACGGTCGCCGCGCTCGGCTTGTCCGCCACCGCCGCCGAGAAACTGAAGGTCGGCTTCATCTATCTCGGGCCGGTCGGCGATTTCGGCTGGACCTACCAGCATGAGATCGGCCGCCAGGCCATCCTGAAGGAGCTCGGCGACAAGGTCGAAACCACCTATCTGGAGAACGTCAACGAAGGCCCGGACTCGGAACGCTCGATCGAGCAGCTCGCCCGCACCGGCCACAAGCTGATCTTCACCACCTCGTTCGGCTACATGGACCCGACGCTGAAGGTGGCGAAGAAATATCCCAAGGTGACGTTCGAGCACGCCACCGGCTTCAAGCGTTCGGCCAACATGAGCACCTATTCCGGCCGCTTCTATGAAGGCCGCTACATCCAGGGCATCATCGCCGCCAAGATGTCGAAGAAAGCCGTGCTCGGCTACATCGGCTCGTTCCCGATCCCGGAGGTGATCTCCGGCATCAACGCGACGATGTTAGGGGCCCAGACCATCAATCCGAACATCAAGGTCAAGATCATCTGGGTGAACACCTGGTTCGATCCCGGCAAGGAAGCCGACGCCGCCAAGGCGCTGATCGACCAGGGCGCCGACGTGATCATGCAGCACACCGACTCACCGGCCGCCATGCAGGTTGCCGCCCAGCGCGGCGTCATGGCCTTCGGCCAGGACTCAGACATGATCAAGTTTGGGCCGAAGACCCAGCTCACCGCCATCATCAACAACTGGGCGCCGTATTACGTCCAGCAGGTGAAGGCCGCGGTCGACGGCAAATGGAAGGCCGAGGACACCTGGCACGGGCTGAAGGAAAAGATGGTCGTGATGGCGCCCTACACCAACATGCCCGACGACGTGAAGAAACTGGCGACTGAAACCGAAGCCGCGATCACCGCCGGCACCCTGCATCCGTTCAAATGCCCGGTGGTCGATCAATCCGGCAAGACCGTCGAATGCAAAGGCGGCACGCACCTCGACGCCGGCCAGATCCTCAGCATGAACTTCTACGTCAAGGGCGTCGACGACAAGTTCCCGGGCAAGTGAGCGGGGCGCGGTCTCCATCCCTCCCCTGAAAGGGGAGGGTCGATCGCGCGCCAGCGCGATCGGGGTGGGGTCACTCTA
>CAYJPU010000158.1:3449-8309 GCA_964372105.1 uncultured Undibacter sp. | reverse complement strand
AGTTCATGACCTTCAACTTCGCCATGCAGGCGATCGACCAGATCATCAACTCGGCCGCCAAGACGCTGTACATGTCGGGCGGCCAGATGGGCTGCGGAATCGTGTTCCGCGGCCCGAACGGCGCGGCCGCCCGCGTCGCGGCGCAGCACAGCCAGGACTATTCGGCCTGGTACTCGCACATTCCCGGCCTCAAGGTGGTCGCGCCCTCGACCGCGGCCGACGCCAAGGGCCTGTTGAAGGCCGCGATCCGCGATCCCAACCCGGTGATCTTCCTGGAAAATGAAATCCTCTACGGCCAGTCGTCGCCGGTGCCGAAGCTCGATGACTTCGTGCTGCCGATCGGTAAGGCCAAAATCGCGCGCGCCGGCAAGGACGTCACCATCATCGCCTGGTCGATGGGCATGACCTACGCGCTCAAGGCCGCCGAGGAACTGGCGGGCGAGGGCATCGACGCTGAAGTGATCGATCTGCGCACGCTCAAGCCGATGGACACCGAGACCATCATCGCGTCGGTCACGAAGACTGGCCGCGCGGTGACGGTGGAAGAGGGCTGGGCCCAGTCCGGCGTCGGCGCCGAGATCGCCGCGCGCATCATGGAGCAGGCGTTCGACTATCTCGACGCGCCGGTCGTGCGCGTCTCGGGCAAGGAAGTGCCGATGCCCTACGCCGCCAATCTCGAGAAGCTTGCGCTGCCGTCGGCCGCCGAAGTAGTCGCGGCGGTCAAGTCCGTCTGTTACCGGTAGGCGCAAAGCCCATGCCCACCAACATCCTCATGCCCGCGCTGTCGCCCACGATGGAGAAGGGCAACCTCGCCAAGTGGCTCAAGAAGGAAGGCGACAAGGTCAAGTCCGGCGACGTCATCGCCGAGATCGAGACCGACAAGGCCACCATGGAAGTCGAGGCGGTGGACGAAGGCACGCTCGCCAAGATCGTCGTGCCGGCAGGCACGCAGGACGTGGCGGTCAATTCGGTGATCGCCGTGCTCGCCGGCGAAGGCGAAGATGTTAAGGCGGCGGCGGCGGCGGGCGCTGCGGCGAAGGCTCCGGCAGCGAAACCCGCCTCATCCTTCGAGACGCCCGCTGCGCGGGCTCCTCAGGATGAGGCTCAAAAGGTCTCAGCACCCGCTCAAAAGCCAGTCCCTCGTCCTGAGGAGGCGCGAAGCGCCGTCTCGAAGGACGTAGGTCACGGCGCTGCCACAGGGGGGCGCGTCTTCTCCTCCCCGCTCGCGCGACGTCTCGCCAAAGAAGCCGGCATTGACCTCACGCGCGTCGAAGGCTCGGGTCCGCATGGCCGCGTGATCGCGCGCGACATCGCGGAGGCGAAATCCGGCAAGGGCCTGCGCGCACCGGGTGCCGCGTCCGCCGTGGCTCCGGCCGCCGGTGCGCCGGCGGTTACGCCGAGCCTTTCAGATCAACAAATCCGCGCGCTGTACGAAGAAGGTGCCTACGACTTCGTGCCGCACGACCAGATGCGCAAGGTCATCGCGCAGCGCCTCACGGCGTCGGTGCAGACCGTGCCGCATTTCTACCTGACGATGGACTGCGACATCGGCAAGCTCACCGCCGCGCGCGAGGAGATCAACGCCGGTGCGCCCAAGGATAAAGACGGCAAGTCGGCCTACAAGCTCTCGGTCAACGACTTCGTCATCAAGGCCTTGGCGCTGGCGCTGCAGCGCGTGCCGAACGCCAACGTGAGCTGGACCGAAGCCGGCCTGCTCAGGCACAAGCACTCGGACATCGGCGTCGCGGTGGCGCTGCCCGGCGGCCTGATCACGCCGATCATCCACCAGGCCGAGACCAAGTCGCTGTCGGCGATCTCGAACGCGATGCGCGATCTCGCCGCTCGCGCCCGCGCGCGCAAGCTCAAGCCGCACGAATACCAGGGCGGCACCTCGTCGGTGTCGAACCTCGGCATGTACGGCATCAAGGACTTCACCGCGGTGATCAACCCGCCGCAGTCGACCATCCTCGCGGTCGGTACGGCTGAAGAGCGCGCGGTGGTGCGGGGCGGCCAGATCGTGCCGGCCACCATCATGAGCGTGACGCTGTCCTGCGATCACCGCTCGATCGACGGCGCGCTCGGGGCCGAGCTGATCAGCGCGTTCAAGACGCTGATCGAGAACCCGGTGATGATGGTGGTGTAGACGCCCCGGAATGCTTGTGGCTTTTGGGTTCTGCACGTCATAGGATAGATGGCCGATCAGAGGGGAGGCTGCCATGACGTCCCCAATTGAACGTTCGATACCGGATACGCCGCCCGACAAGCCGTTGGTGCCAACGCCGTCTGGCCGCAAACCGCGGCGGCCACGAACCCCGGACGACGACCTCGACGACCTCAAAGACACCAACATCGACGAGCCCGGCTCGTTCACCCGGATCATCATCCCCACGGTCGAGTTTCCCAGCGCGGGACCGCCGGGTGGCACGAAGTGCGAATGAGCGATGCCGTCGCCGTTCGAGTACATGCGGGATCGCACTGTTGCCGAAATCGAATATGCCTCGACGACGGTCAGTCAGAACGCGCGCACCATTGGCGCCGGCCTGGTGCTTGTCGTCTATTCGGTCGTGATCGCGGGCGACAAGGGCGCGCTTATCCAGAACTACAAGATCGAGCTGGCGCTGGCCGGCCTGTGCGGCGCTTTCAGCGTGGCCCTTGATTACCTTCAATACTACTTCGTGATCTGGGAAAATCGCTCGATCCTCGGCACCTTGAAGGCCGAGAAGATCGCCATTCTCGCGTTGGAGGCCAAAGACCCGCAGGAGGCTTTGGCGCGTGCAACACGCTTGCGCCAGAACCTGGACTTCTTGCGGAGCAAGAATCCCTGGCGCAAGCCGCGCGAGTTCTGCTTTCACGCAAAGTTTGGTGTGGCCATGTTTGGCGTGCTTGTCATCGCCGAGATGATCGTGCGCGTCATGGTCGCGAGCCCAGAGCCGATCGTCGCTCCCGGCTGAAGGCCGCAATTACCCGCACCGTGCACCCGACAAACCCGCCGGCTCACAGTCCTGTCGGCGTGAGGCCGCGCGCCTTGAACACCGCCTTTGCCTCCGACGAGTGCAGGAACGCGATCAGCGCCTTGGCGCCGTCGGCCTGCGCGGTGCCCGGGCCCGCGTCATAGGTGGCGATGTTGTTGATCGCGGCGGGCAGGAGGCCGACCAGGCGACTGTGTGTTGGGAGAATTAGATTCTCTAAACTGGCGGCATTCAATAGGGTTCCCCGCTTGATTGCCGCGCCCCCTTGTGGGAGACGGAAGGTCTTGAAGACCCCGTAAGTGGAGACCGGCGTGGCGGACACCTCCTTCGACATCCTCATCATCGGCGCCGGTCCCGGCGGCTATGTCACGGCCATCCGCGCGGCCCAACTGGGCTACAAAGTCGCGGTGGTGGAGCGCGACTTCCTCGGCGGCATCTGCTCGAACTGGGGCTGCATCCCGACCAAGGCGCTGCTGCGCTCGGCCGAGATCTACCACACCATGCAGCACGCCAAGGATTACGGCCTGTCGGCGGAGAACGTCTCGTTCGATCCCGCAGCCGTCATCAAACGCTCGCGCGGCGTCGCCTCCCGCATGAACACCGGCGTCGGCTTCCTGTTCAAAAAGAACAAGATCAACCTGATCTGGGGCGAGGCTCATATCGACGCGCCCGGCAAGGTCACGGTCAAGGCCTCCAAGACCGAAGCGCCGAAGGGCGCGCTCGGGCCGGGCTCGTATCAGGCCAAGCACATCATCGTCGCCACCGGCGCGCGGCCGCGCGTGCTACCGGGCCTGGAGCCCGACAAGAAGCTGGTGTGGACCTACTTCGAGGCGATGAACCCGGACAAAATGCCGAAGTCGCTCTTGGTGATCGGCTCCGGCGCCATCGGCATCGAGTTCGCCTCGTTCTACCGCACCATGGGCGCCGAGGTGACGGTGGTCGAGGTGTTGCCGCAGATCCTGCCCGTGGAAGACGCCGAGATCGCCGCCTTCGCGCGCAAGCAATTCGAGAAGCAGGGCATCAAGATCCATTCCAACGCCAAGGTCGCCAAGCTCGACAAGAAAGCCGACAGCGTCACCGCCACCATCGAGGCGGACGGCAAGAGCCAGCAGATCACGGTCGACCGCGTCATCGCCGCCGTCGGCGTCGTCGGCAACGTCGAGAACCTGGGGCTGGAAAAGCTCGGCGTGAAGGCCGAACGCGGCACCATCAAGATCGACGATTACTGCAGGACCAACATTCCGGGCATCTACGCCATCGGCGACGTCGCCGGTCCGCCGATGCTGGCGCACAAGGCCGAGCACGAAGGCGTCGTCTGCATCGAGGCGATCAAGGGCCTGCATCCGCACCCGATGAACAAGACCATGATCCCCGGCTGCACCTACTGCGCGCCGCAGATCTCCTCCGTCGGTCTCACCGAAGCTGCGGCCAAGGCGAAGGGCCTCGACATCCGCGTCGGCCGCTTCCCGTTCGTCGGCAACGGCAAGGCGATCGCATTGGGTGAGGACCAGGGCCTCGTGAAGGTCATCTTCGACAAGAAGACCGGGCAGCTGTTGGGCGCGCACCTGGTCGGCGCCGAAGTCACCGAATTGATCCAGGGCTTCGTCGTAGCGATGAACCTGGAGACCACCGAAGAAGAATTGATTCACACCATTTTCCCGCATCCGACGCTGTCGGAGACGATGAAGGAGGCCGTGCTCGACGCCTACGGGCGCGTGTTGAATATGTAGTTGTGACGCGGACTGTGGTTCGTCATTCCGGGACGCCGCGAAGCGGCAGGCCCGGAATCCATAGTCCGAAGCGCTGGGGTTATGGATTCCTGGCTCGGGGGGGGCCGGCGGGGGCCCGCGGGGGGGGGGGGGGGGTTTTTTTTTTGGAGTTTGTAAAAAAA
>CAYJPU010000158.1:0-3439 GCA_964372105.1 uncultured Undibacter sp. | reverse complement strand
GGGGGTTATGGATTCCGGGCTCGCGGCCTCCGGCCGCGCCCCGGAATGACGGATAGGGAAATTCTAATGGCCAAGTTCAACAACATCACCGAGACCGTCGGCAAGACGCCGGTCGTCAGGATCAACAGACTGGCGCCCAAGGGCGTCAACCTCTACGTCAAGATCGAAGCCTTCAATCCGCTCGGCTCGGTCAAGGACCGTCTCGCGCTCGGCATCATCGAGGCGGCCGAGAAGTCCGGCGAGCTCAAGCCCGGCATGACGGTCGTCGAAGCGACCTCCGGCAACACCGGCATCGGCTTGGCGATGGTCTGCGCCGCCAAGGGCTATCCGCTGGTCGTCACCATGGCCGAGAGCTTTTCGGTCGAGCGCCGCAAGCTGATGCGCTTCCTCGGCGCCAAGGTGGTGCTGACGCCCGCGTCCGAGCGCGCCTTCGGCATGGTCAACAAGGCGCAGGAGCTCGCCAAGCAGCACGGCTGGTTCCTGGCGCGTCAGTTCGAGAACGAGGCCAACCCCGACATGCACGCGCGCACCACCGCGCGCGAGATCGTCGACGACTTCAAGGGCGAGCGGCTCGATTACTGGGTCACCGGTTTCGGCACCGGCGGCACGCTCACCGGCGTGTCGCGCGTGCTGTCGAAGGAGCGGCCCGACACCAAGATCGTGGTGTGCGAGCCGGCCGACGCGCCGATGCTGACGTCGGGTGAGAAGCAGGAGCGCAATCCGGACGGCTCGCCGGCCAAGCCCAATCCCGCCTTCAAGCCGCATCCGATGCAGGGCTGGAGCCCGGACTTCATCCCGAAGATCACGGCGGAAGCGGTCGATGCCGGCGTCATCAGCCGCGTCATCACCATCGCCGGGCCGGACGCCATGAAGTGGTCGAAGGCGTTGGCGCAGCAGGAAGGCATCTTCGTCGGCATCACCGCCGGCGCGACCTTCGCCGGCGCGCTCGAAGTCGCCAAGCAGGCCGAGCCGGGTTCGACCATCCTGTGCATGCTGCCCGACACCGGCGAGCGCTATCTGTCGACGCCGCTGTTCGGCGACGTCGGCGCCGACATGAACGACGACGAACTGAGCATTTCCAATTCGACGCCGAGCAACCGCCTGCCGCCGAAGGCTTAGCAAACGTGTCATGGCCGGGCTTGTCCCGGCCAACTCGCTTAGACTGGCACAGTGCCCGCCTAAGCGGGGTCACCGGGACAAGCCCGGTGACGACAAATGCAAAGGGAAGGGGTCGCTATGAGCGTCATTCTCTGGATCATCATTGGCCTGGTCGCCGGCTGGCTCGCCAACCTGGTGCTGGGCAGCGACCGCGGCGGCGTGTTCTACAAGCTGGCGGTCGGCCTGGTCGGCGCCATCGTCGGCGGCTTCCTGTTCGACAAGCTCAACCTGCACGTCGTGCCCGACTTCTGGGGCAACCTGATCACCGCCACCATCGGCGCCATCGTCTTCCTGCTGATCTGGCGGGCGATCCGGCGGGCCTGATGTGCCTGGGCCGCAGGGCGGCTGCCTTGCGGCTTTGTCCCCGCAGCCGTAAGTAGGGGCCATGGCCGTCGTCGTCGACCTGATCAACAACCCGCGCCCGCGCCACCCGGAAAAGGCGCACCGGCCGGATTCCGCCATCCTGCCGAAGCCGGACTGGATCCGCGTCAAGGCGCCGGTGTCGAAAGGTTATGCCGACACCCACGCCATCATGCGCAAGAACGGCCTCGTCACCGTGTGCGAGGAGGCCGGCTGCCCGAACATCGGCGAGTGCTGGGAGAAGAAGCACGCCACCTTCATGATCATGGGCGACACCTGCACGCGCGCCTGTGCCTTCTGCAACGTCAAGACCGGTCTGCCGAACGCGCTCGACCCGAACGAGCCGCTGCATGTCGGCGAGGCCACCGCCAAGCTCGGCCTGTCGCACGTCGTCGTCACCTCGGTCGACCGCGACGATCTGGCCGACGGCGGCGCGCGGCATTTCGCCGAGACCATCGGCGCCATCCGCACACACGCGCCGGCGACCACCATCGAGGTCCTGACGCCCGATTTCCTGCGCAAGGACGGCGCGCTCGAGGTCGTAGTGGCGGCCCGGCCCGACGTGTTCAACCACAATCTCGAAACCGTGCCGTCGCTCTATCTCTCGGTGCGGCCGGGCGCGCGCTACTTCCATTCGCTGCGTCTGTTGCAGCGGGTGAAGGAGCTCGATCCCACGCGGTTCACCAAGTCCGGCATCATGGTCGGCTTAGGGGAAGAGCGAAACGAGATCCTGCAGGTGATGGACGACCTGCGCTCCGCCGACGTCGACTTCCTCACCATCGGCCAGTACCTGCAGCCGACCCGCAAGCACCACGAAGTGAAGCGCTTCGTGCCGCCGGACGAGTTCAAGGCGCTGGCGACCATCGCCTATGCCAAAGGCTTCCTGATGGTGTCGGCCTCGCCGCTGACGCGCTCGTCGCACCACGCCGGCGAGGACTTCGCGCGGCTGCGGGCGGCGCGCGCCAGGAAGCTCGCGACCGTGGCCTGATCGAATCGCGCATGCCGAAATACGAGACCGTCCACCCCGTCCGCCATGCCCCGGGGCGCATGTACGCCCTGGTGATGGACGTCGAGCGCTATCCGCAGTTCGTGCCGATGTGCGAGGCGCTGACCGTGCGCTCGCGCAAGGAACGCGAGGGCGTGGAGGTGCTCGTCGCCGACATGACGGTCGGCTACAAGGCGATCCGCGAGACGTTCACCAGCCAGGTGGTGGCGCGCGAGGCCGAGCTTGCGGTCGACGTGAAGTATCTCGACGGGCCGTTCCGGTTTCTGGAGAACCGCTGGCGCTTCGAGCCGGACGGCAAGGGCGGGACGAAGATCCACTTCTTCATCGAATACGAGTTCAGGAGCCGCGTGCTCGGCGCGTTGATGGGCGCCATGTTCGACCGCGCGTTCCGGCTTTTCGCCGGCGCCTTCGAGAAGCGGGCCGACGCCGTCTACGGCGTGCCTTCGGACAGGCTCACGGACGCGTCAGCTTCGAGAGCATGAGTTCGAGCGCGACGCGGACCGTCTGCTGGCGGACGTGGTCGCGGCTTCGGGGTTCGAAGAGGCGCTGGACGGCGACCGGCTCCGTCCCCCGCGCGGCGAGGCCGAACCAGACCAGCCCGACCGGCTTTTCCTCCGATCCGCCGCCCGGCCCGGCGATGCCGGTGACGGCGATCGCCATCGTCGCCTTCGAGCGGGCGAGCGCGCCCGCCGCCATCTCGCGCGCCGTCTCGGCCGAGACCGCGCCGTGAGCGGCGAGCGTCGCCTCCGAGACGCCCAGCATCTCCCTCTTGGCCTCGTTGGAATAGGTGACGAAACCCCGGTCGACGACGATCGAGGAGCCGGCGATGTCGGTCAGCGCGGCCGAGATCAGGCCGCCGGTGCAGGATTCGGCGGTGGCGATGGAAACGCCATCGGCGGCGCAGGCCTCGAGCAG
>CAYJPU010000157.1:5897-8358 GCA_964372105.1 uncultured Undibacter sp. | reverse complement strand
GCCTTGGCGGCGTTGACGATGATGACGTTGTCGCCGTCGTCGACGTGGGGGGTGTAGCTCGGCTTGTGCTTGCCGCGCAGGTGCATCGCCACGATCGAGGCGAGACGGCCGACCACGAGCCCGGTGGCGTCGATGGTCACCCATTTCTTTTCGATGTCGGCGGCCTTGGCCGAATAGGTCTTCATGACAAATCCTTGAGGATAGGCGCGCGGGCGCCCGCGCGAAGGTGCCGTTCTAGTAGCCGAGCCCCCTTCCCCGGTCAACGGAATTGCGCGAATATTATCTCTATTGGTTCAATGGCTTATAAGATTGGTAATTTATTACCAGTGTCTAATCACCGGGACGCAGGGATGGAATAGGTCGAGGTGACATGCGCCACCGGCTCGCTCTCACCGTCGGAACAGATGGTCACCTCGCCGACTGCCAGCCGTTTGCCCACTTTCATCAGCCGGGCATGGGCGATCAGGTCGGCCTGGGCCGGCTTGCGCAGGAAATTGATGTTGAGGTTGGTCGTCACCGCCAAAGGCTGCGGCCCGACGGCGGAAAACACCGCCACGTACATCGCGAAATCGGCCAGTTCCATCATGGTCGGCCCCGAAATCGTGCCGCCGGGGCGGATGTGGTCCTCGTGAAATTCGCGCCGCACCCGCACGTCGCCGTAATGGATGTCTTCGAGCGACAGCCCGCAGCCCGGGTAGAAGACCTGTGGAAACACCTCGTGCAACAGCGTGCCGATCGCGTCGGCGGTCATGGCCGATGGCCGCATCCCCTTGTCCCCTTCCCGCGCCCCGGCCACTGTAGCCGGCGTCTTTCGGGCGCATTCAATCCCGGCCGCCGAGCGCCCGCAACTCCTGCTCTTGCATAGCGGCACCTTCGGGCTAACACTCGCGCCATGAACATCCAGACCGCCCCGCGTTCCGTCGATGCCGCGTCTGTGCTCACGCGCGAGCGCGACGACAGCGTCGCCATTCTCACCCTCAACCGGCCGGCGGCGCGCAACAGCCTGTCGGAAGATCTGCTGCACGCCTTGTCCGTGGCGCTCGACGATGTCGCCGCCGACAAAACCGTGCGCGCGGTGGTGCTGGCGGCGAACGGCCCCGGCTTCTGCGCCGGCCACGACCTGAAAGAGCTGACCGGACGGCGCAGCGACGCCGACGGCGGGCGCGCCTATTTCAAGCACATCATGACGACCTGCAGCGCCATGATGCAGAAGATCGTCAACCTGCCGCAGCCGGTGGTCGCCTCGGTGCAAGGCGTCGCCACCGCGGCCGGCTGCCAACTGGTCGCAAGCTGCGACCTCGCCGTCGCCTCGACCGCCGCCAGGTTCGCGACGCCGGGCGTCGACATCGGCCTGTTCTGCTCGACGCCGATGGTGGCGCTGTCGCGCAACGTGTCGCGCAAACACGCGATGGAAATGCTACTGACCGGCGACATGGTGAGCGCGACACGCGCCGCCGAGATCGGGCTGGTCAACCGCGTGGTCGCGCCCGGCGAAGAACGCCCGACCGCGATCGCGCTCGCCAAGCAGATCGCGGCCAAATCGTCCTATACGCTGAAGGTCGGCAAGCAGGCCTTCTATCGCCAGCTCGAGCTCGGCCTCGCCGAGGCTTACAGCTACGCTTCCGAGGTCATGACCGAGAACATGATGGCGCGCGACGCCGAGGAAGGCATCTGCGCCTTCATCGACAAGCGCAAGCCGACCTGGGAGGACCGTTGATGACCGCAACACTCGCTCTGCATTTCGATCGCACCGTCCTGCTGCGCGGCGTGCTGGCCGGCAGCGCCTGGGGCGGCGCGATGGCGGCCGCCTTCTTCGGCATCGCCTTGTGGCAATGCGGCCTGCCCTGCCCGGATGACGTGGCGTTCACGACGCTGATCTGCGTGGCCACCGGCCTCGTCACCATCGGGCCGCTGGCGGCCTTCGCCAGACGCCCGGCGGCGTAAGCTGCCGATCCGGCCAAATTTCTCCAATTGAACGTGACGCGCCGATCGGCTGCCATGCGGCCCGTCATCGCGAATCGGTCGAGCCAAACGCCGCGTGCTCGCCTGCCTGAGCAAGCAGAACGGCAAGCTCTCCGACGCCTGCAAGAAAGTCGTGGCCGAGGCCAAGAAGTAATTCACGCCGCCTTGATCGCCCGTCCCCTTTGCGGACGGGACTGCTGAGCCTATGTTCCGGCAAGCATCCGCATGGATGTCTTGATGGTTGTCTTGCCGGACTTCAGCCCATGAACAACGCCTCGCTTGTGTTCACGCCGGCCGTGCAGAAGGCGCAGGCCGAGCGCGGCTCCGCCAAGGCCTACGCCCAGCGCGTCGCCGAAGGTTTCCCCGACACGGTGACGCCCGAGCTGGCGCAATTCATCGCCCTGCAGGACACGGCGTTTCTCGGCACCACCAGCGCCGACGGCGCGCCCTATATTCAGCATCGCGGCGGACCGAAGGGCTTCATCAAGGTCATTGACGA
>CAYJPU010000157.1:0-5797 GCA_964372105.1 uncultured Undibacter sp. | reverse complement strand
TACATCCGCGGCATCCTCAACACCGTGAAGACGATCGCGATGGTCGGCTTTTCTCCCAAGGAGAACCGGCCGAGCTATTTCGTGTTCAAGTACCTCTTAGAGCGCGGCTACCGGGTGATCCCGGTTAATCCCGGCCAGGCCGGCAAGGAAGTGCTCGGCCAGAAAATCTACAGCTCGCTTTCGGAAACCCCTGAGCCGATCGACATGGTCGACATCTTCCGCGCCTCCGAGAACGTGCTGCCGGTCGTGCAGGAGGCGTTGACGCTCAAGCCCAAGCCGCAGGTGATCTGGACCCAGCTCACCGTGCGCAACGACGAGGCTGCCAGACTCGCCGAACAGGCCGGCATGAAAGTTGTGATGAACCGCTGCCCGAAGATCGAATACGGCCGGCTGTCGTCGGAGATTTCCTGGATCGGCGTCAATTCGCGCACGCTCTCCTCCAAGCGCGCGCAGACGCTGGGCGGCGGCGTGCAGCGCATGGGGCTCGGCCAGGGCACCAAGAAGCCCGAGGACGGCAACGGCTGAGCCACGCCGGCTGACGGCAATGGCTTTCCATATTGCGATCCGCTCGCAGAACCAGCTTTCAAACGGCCGTCGCCCACTTTGCCGCCTTGACGCCGCGCCCGTGCGCCCCCTTAAATCCGGCCCACATCCGCGAACGGCCCACAACGGGCCCGCGACGAATTGACGAGGGATCCATGGCCGACGCCGAACGCACTCCGGGCTTTTCCACGTTGTCGATCCACGCCGGCGCCAAGCCAGACCCGACGACCGGCGCGCGCATCACGCCGATCTATCAGACGGCGTCCTACGTGTTCGACGACGTCGACCACGCCGCCTCGCTGTTCGGCCTGCAGGCTTTCGGCAACATCTACACCCGCATCGGCAACCCGACCTGCGCCGTGCTGGAAGAGCGCGTCGCCGCGCTCGAAGGCGGCACCGCGGGGCTGGCGGTCGCCTCCGGCCACGCCGCGCAGGTGCTGGTGATGCACGCACTGATGAAGCCGGGCGACGAGTTCGTCGCCTCGACCAAGCTCTACGGCGGCTCGATCAACCAGTTCAACCACTCCTACAAGAACTTCGGCTGGAACGTGGCGTGGGCCAACCCCGACGACATCAGCTCGTTCGAAAAGGCCGTGACGGCGAAGACCAAGGCGATCTTCATCGAGTCGATCGCCAATCCGGGCGGCGTGATCACCGACATCGAGGCCATCGCCAACATCGCGCGCAAGGCCGGCGTGCCGCTGATCGTCGACAACACGCTGGCGACGCCCTATTTGTGCAAGCCGATCGACTACGGTGCCGACGTGGTGGTGCATTCGCTCACCAAATTCCTCGGCGGTCACGGCAACTCCATCGGCGGCATGATCGTCGACGCCGGCTCGTTCAACTGGTCGCGCGACAAGAAGTATCCGATGCTGTGCGAGCCGCGGCCGGAGTATTCCGGCATCGTGCTGCACGAGACCTTCGGCAACTTCGCCTTCGCCATCGCCTGCCGCGTGCTCGGCCTGCGCGACCTCGGGCCGGCGCTGTCGCCGTTCAACGCCTTCCTCATCATCAACGGCATCGAGACGCTGCCGCTGCGCATGCAGCGCCATTGCGACAACACGTTGGCCGTGGCGGAATGGCTGTCGAAGCGGCCGGAAGTGGCGTGGGTGAGCTATCCCGGGCTGCCCGGCGACAAGTACAACGGGCTCGCCAGGAAATACGCGCCGAAGGGCGCCGGCGCGGTGTTCACCTTCGGGCTCAAGGGCGGCTACGACGCCGGCGTCAAGCTGGTGTCGAACGTCAAGCTGTTCTCGCATCTCGCCAACATCGGCGACACGCGTTCGCTGATCATCCATCCGGCATCGACCACGCACAAGCAATTGTCCGACGCGCAGAAGGTGGCGGCCGGCGCCGGGCCCGACGTGGTGCGGCTGTCGATCGGCATCGAGGACAAGGAAGACATCATCGCCGACCTCGAGCAGGCACTGACGGCGTGACGGGCGTCGTTCTTGGAACGGCGACGCCAGGCGGCGGCTTCCCGCTTTACGGCGGGGCGCTTGCCGACACCGTCAACGAGATCGACCCTGCGCTTCGCGTCGAGCCGCGCAACACCAAGGGCTCGACCGAGAACATCCCGCTGCTGGAACAAGGCAAGCTCGACATCGCGCTGGTGACGGGCGAGCCGGCCTATGAGGCGTTCGAAGGCATCGGCCGGGAGCGCACGGACCTCAAGATCGTCGCCGCGATGTATTCGACCGCCGGCATGTTCGCCGTGCGGCCCGACAGCCCGGCCCGCACGATCACGGACTTGATCGGCAAACCGGTCGCGTTCGGCGCCAAAGGTTCGGGGCTCACCATCCTGTCGCGCTACGTGCTCGACGGGCTCGGCCTCGATCAGCAGAAGGATTTTCAAGCGGTCTTCCTCGACAAGGCCGGCGACGGGCCGGCCATGGTGCTCGACGGCCGCGCGGCCGCGCTGTGGGGCGGCGGCGTCGGTTGGCCGGGTTTCGCGGCGCTGGCCGAGAACGGCTGCCGCTTCATCGCGCCGACGGCCGAGGAAGCCGCGCGCATCCGCGCCAAGCACAGCTTTCTCAAAGCCACGGTGCTGCCGGCCGGCAGCTATGCCGGACAGAACGAGGACGTGCGTTCGGTCGGCTCGTGGAGTTTCGTGCTGGCGCGGCCCAACCTGCCCGACGAGACGGCCTATGCGCTGGCCCGCGCACTCGACAAGGGCCATGCCGCGTTCGTGCAGCGCCTCGCGCAGGCGCGCGAGACCACGCCCGCCAATACGGCCGCCGCTGCACCGCGCCCCGAGCTGATCCATCCGGGCGTGCGCCAATATCTCGCCGAGATCGGGCTTTGACGCCGCGCGCAAGGCAACGCGGGCTGGCGGTGTTGACGTTGACGTTTTCGCTCGTGCTATCGGCAGCGGCCGCGGACCGGCTGCCAGACGGCTTCATCTATCTGCGGGACATCGATGCCAGCATTGCGCAGGACATGCGCTATGCCGGCGCCGACAATTTCACCGGCCGTCCCCTGCCCGGCTACAACGCGCCGGAATGCGTGCTGCGGCGGCCGGCCGCCTTGGCGCTCAAGCGCGTGCAGGCCGATCTGGCGCGGCAGAACTTGTCGCTCAAGGTCTACGACTGTTACCGCCCGGCGCGGGCGGTGACGGCGATGGCGCGCTGGGCCGCCGGCGCGCACGCCACGCCCGACACCAGCCGCTTCTATCCGCGGCTGAAGAAGAACCGGCTGTTCGCGCTCGGCTTCATCGCCGCGCAGTCGGGCCATTCGCGCGGCGTCGCCGTCGATCTGACGGTGGTGCCGTGGCCCACGCCGCCGCAGCCGGCATACGACGCGGCGGCGCGCTACGGCGCCTGCACCGAGCCGGCGCCAGCGCGCGCGCCGGACAACAGCCTCGACATGGGCACCGGCTACGACTGCTTCGACAGCCGCAGCTTCACCCGCGACCCGTCGATCACCGCGCAGCAGCGCGCCAACCGGGCGCTCCTGCTCGACGCCATGGCGCGGCACGGCTTCGCCAACTACAAGCGCGAATGGTGGCACTTCTCGTATCCGGCGGCCGACGCGCGCACCGCCTACGACTTCCCGATCGGGCCGCGCTAGCGCCTACTTCTTCAGCGTGCGCGCGACGTAATCCCGGATGCGGGCGAGCGTCTCCGGCGCGCACCAGATCTCGGTGACGGCCTGCTCGGTGGCGGCGCCGCTCTGCGCCAGGCGCTCGCGCACCGGCTGCCGGATCTGCGCCTTGGTTTGCGCGAAGGCCGCCGGCGACAGCTCAGCCAGCTCCAGCGCCACGGCGAACGCGTCTTCCACCAGGTCCTCGGCCTCGACCACCTCGTCGATCCAGCCGCGCGTGAGCGCCGCGTCGGTCTCGTAGGTGGCGCCGCTATAGGTGACTTCCGCGAGATAGCGCTCCGGCACCACGCTGCGCACCACCTCGAAGGCGAGCGGCGGAAACGGCACGCCGACCAGCATTTCGGTGACGCCGATGCGCGCCGTGCCCTCGGCCATGATGCGGCGGTCGGCGCAGGCGGCCAGCAGGCAGCCGCCGGCCATGGCGTGGCCGTTGATCGCGGCGACGACGGGCTTGGGATGGAAGAACACGGCTTCATACAGGCGATGCAGCGACGGCAGGAACCGGCGCACGTAAGGCGCGCCGCCCTCGCTCAGCCGCTTCAGGTCGACGCCCGCCGAGAAGATCTTGCCCTGCGCGGTGATGACCACCGCCTTGGCGGGCTCGCTGCGCAAGGCGTCGAAGCGCGCCGCCAGCGCGTCGCAGAACTCGATGTCGAGCGCGTTGGCCTTGCCGTGCGCCAGCGTCAGGATGGCGACGCCGTCCTCGGTCCTGATGTCGATCATGCGCCTTTCTCCAGCGGCGCCGTGCGCGGCACCGTCATTGTCTCGCGATGCGACAGCCGCTCGGCGTGCACGACCGAGACCGTGAGCACCAATATCGCCAGCATCTGATGCGCGAGCGCGAGGTCGATCGGCGCCAGATACAGCAGCGTCACGACGCCGAGCGCCGCCTGCGCCGTGACGAGCACGGCCAGGACGACCGCGCCGCGCTTCTCGTGGCCAAAACGCCAGGCGTCGTTGGCGTGCACCATGACCAGCAGCCAGATCGCGTAAGCGAGCATGCGGTGGTTGAACTGAACCGTGAGCGTGTTCTCGAACAGATTGCGCCAGGCCGGCGTGATGAACCACAGCCGCGCGGCGTCCGGCACGATGGCGCCGTCGATCGCCGGCCAGGTGTTGAACACAAGGCCGGCGTCGAGGCCGGCGACCAGCGCGCCGAGATAGATCTGCACCAGCATCAGGACGGCGATCGCCGCCGCCAGGATGCGCAGCCGCGCCGGCGGCTTCTCCGGGCTCTGGCCGGGCGTTTTGGGAATGAGCTGCTGCGCCGTCCACACGATGGCGGCGTAGACCAGGCAGGCCAGCGTCAGGTGGAAGGCCAGCCGGTACTGCGACACGCTGACGCGTCCGGAGCCCGCGAGCCCCGACGACACCATCCACCAGCCGACCGCCCCTAACGCCGCGCCGCCGGCGAAGATGCCCCACAGGCGCATTTTCAATTTGGACGGCACCCAGCCGCGCCACAGGAAAAACAGGAACGGAGCTAAGAACACCGCACCGGTGGTGCGCGCCAGGAAACGGTGCGACCACTCCCAATAGAAAATCACCTTGAACTCGTCGAGGCTCATGCCGCGATTGAGTTGCTGGTATTGGGGGATGGCCTGGTACTTGGTGAACTCGGCCTGCCAGGCGGCCTCCGACAGCGGCGGCAGCACGCCGGTGACCGGCTTCCATTCGACGATGGACAGCCCGCTTTCGGTCAGGCGCGTCGCGCCGCCCACCACCAGCGTGAGAAAAATCATGGCGGCGGCGGCCAGGAGCCACAGCCGCACCGCGCGGAGGCGGCGATCGGAAGGTTCAGCGAAGTCGGCCAAAGAACGCTTCATGGCAAGGGACGCTTCTGGAATGTGCCGGAATGCTTGCTTGCACGGGACGGCGCGGACCATATAGACCCCGGTCGCGTACCGCAAACCGTCCGCGAGAGAAGCCGCCAAGAGAAACCGCCATGCCCATCCGAACCCGCAAGCTCATCGGCACCGTCGCCATGTTGACGCTGGTCTGCGTCTGGGCCCTGCTCGCGATGGCGCTGGCGCAGTCGGCGCTGACCGATATCAACGGCTTGGTGGCGACGATCTATTACGTGGTGGCCGGCCTCGGCTGGGTGCTGCCGGCGATGCCGCTGATCAGCTGGATGTCGCGGCCGGACAAG
>CAYJPU010000156.1:0-8379 GCA_964372105.1 uncultured Undibacter sp. | reverse complement strand
CCATGACCACCATCCTCGTCACCGGCTTCGGTCCCTTCCCCGGCGCGCCGTTCAATCCGACCGAAGCGCTGGTGACGCGGCTGGCGCGGACACGGCGGCCGGCCTTGCGCGACGTGCGGATCGTGCCACACGTCTTCGCCACCAGTTACGCCGCGGTCGACCGCGAGCTGCCGGCGCTGATCGCCGCGCACAAGCCGGACGCTTTGTTGATGTTCGGGCTGGCGTCGCGGGCGAAATGGATCCGCATCGAGACGCGGGCGCGTAACGCGCTGGCGACGCTGCCGGACGCTACCAGTGCTTCGCTTGCGCGCCACGCCATCGCGGCCGGCGGGCCGGCGGCAAGGGCGATGCAGGCGCCAATGCAGCATCTGCTGGCGGCGGCGCGCGGCGCGGCGGTGCCGGTGGCGCTGTCGCGCGATGCCGGGCGCTATCTGTGCAATTATCTGTGCTGGCAGGCGGCCGCCGTGGACCGCGACGGACCGGCCGATACGGGGCCGCGGCTGGCCGCCTTCGTCCACGTTCCGCTGGTCCACCGCAGTCCGAGGCCGCGCCGCGACGGCCTGCGGCGCTTTACCGGTGACGATCTGGCGCGCGCCGGCACCCGCATCCTGCTGGCGCTCGCCGCCGCGGCGCGGCGTTAACGTCTCATAATCCCCGTGAGCGCAAGATAACGCGCGCATGACCCCGAAAAGTGGGAACCGGTTTTCGGACAAGGTCATGCGCAAGGAAAATCCTATGGAGATAGACCGCCGCAGGCTTTTACTCGCCGCCGCCGCCGCCAGCGCCGCGATGACGACGCCGGCGCGCGCCGCGCCGTTGGCGACGTTCGGCCTCGACGGTTCGCAGTTCGGCGTGCGCCCGGGCGCGCCGGACGATCAGAGCGTCAAGCTGCAACGCGCGCTCGACCACTGCGCGCAGACGCGCGTGCCGCTGATGCTGGCCCCCGGCGTCTACCGCTGCGGCGACCTCAGGCTTGCCGCCGGCACGCAGGTATTCGGCGTGCGCGGCGCCACCCGGCTGGCGTTCACGCGCGGCACGGCGCTGATGTCGGGTGAAGGCGCCGAGGCCGTCACGCTGTCCGGCCTCACCTTCGACGGCAACGCGCACAAGCTGCCGCCGAACCGCGGCCTCGTGCATCTCGTCGCCGCGCGCGGCCTGCGCATCGCCGACTGCACGGTCAACGCCGCCGGCGGCAACGCCGTCGCGATCCTGAACAGCAACGGCAGCGTCACCGGCAACACCATCGCCGGCGCCGCCGACAACGCGCTCTATTGCGTCGACAATAGCGGGCTCATCATCAGCGCCAACATCATCCGCGGCGCCGGCAACGGCGGCGTCCGCGTCTGGCAGAGCGCCAAGCGCCACGACGGCAGCCTGGTCGCCGACAACACCGTCGAGGACATCGCGGCGCGCGCCGGCGGCACCGGGCAGAACGGCAACGCCGTGAACGTGTTCCGCGCCGGCGGCGTCATCGTGCGCAACAACACGATCCGCCGCTGCGCCTTCTCGGCGGTGCGCGGCAACGAAGCCAACGACATGCAGGTGACCGGCAACAACTGCACCGGCATGAAGGAAACGGCGATGTACGCCGAGTTCGGCTATGAAGGCGCGGTGTTCATCGGCAACGTCATCGACACCGCCGAGAACGGCATCGCCGTCACCAACTTCAACAACGGCGGCCGGCTCGGCGTCGTGCACGGCAACCTGTTGCGCAACGTCGGCGTGCGGCGGCCGGACAATCCGCCGGAATGGACCGGCGTCGGCATCGGCGTCGAAGCCGAAACCGCCTGCACCGGCAACGTGATCGAGGACGCGCCCGGTTACGGCATCCGCGCCGGCTGGGGGCCGTACCTGCGCAACGTCACGGTGAGCGGCAACGTGGTGCGCAACGCCGGCATCGGCATCGCGGTGTCGGTGGTCAAGGGCGCGGGCGACGCGGCGATCACCGGCAACGTGATCTCCGGCGCCAAACGCGGCGGCGTGGTCGGCATGGAATGGTCCAAGGCCGTGACCGGCGACCTGATCAAGGACGGCGCGGCCGCCTACCCGCAACTGACCATCGCCAACAACCAGGCAAGGTAGCGGTTAATGTGCCCCGGACGCGGCGCAGCACGAAGCGAAGCGTCGTGATGCGCCGCAGATCCGGGGTCCCGGTTCGAAACTGAGCAAAGCGGGGTCTCGGGTCTGCAGTGCATCGTTCGCTGACGCTCACGCTGCACTGCGCCCGGGACACCAGCCCTTGCCACGCTTCGGCCGCGAACCCATTTATAATTCTTGCCATGATCCTCGTCCGCCGCCGCGCCGTGTCCATGCTCGCCGTCGTCTGCCTGTTTTTCGTGCCGCTCGTCGCCCGCGCCGCGCTGTACGCCGCCGGCGACAACGCGCGCTCGTGGCGCGACGCCGACTGGTCCAGCACCGGCCTGCTGCCGCCGGCCACGGCCGACAAGGCCGCGCGCGTGGTCGTGTTCACCGGCACCACCGGCGCCTGGAAGGGCATCTTCTCGGTGCACAGCTGGGTGGTGTACAAGCCCGCCAACGCCACGGCCTGGACGCGCTACGACGTGGTCGGCTGGGGCAGCCCGGTGCGCGCCAACAACTGGCCGCCGGACGGCCGCTGGTACGGCAACATGCCGGTCGCCATCGCCGACGTCTCGGGCGCGCAGGCCGAGACGCTGATCCCGCGCATCGAGCGCGCCGTCGCCGAATATCGCTATGCGCAGGCCGGCGACTACCGCATCTGGCCGGGACCGAACAGCAACAGCTTCGTCGCCGCCGTGCTGCGTGAGCTGCCGGAGCTGGGCGTGGCGCTGCCGCCGAACGCGGTCGGCCGCGACTATCGCGCCGGGCTCTATGCCGGCCTGACCGACAGTCGCACCGGCGTCGAGATCAATCTGGCCGGGCTCGCCGGCGTCAAGCTCGGCTGGGTCGAGGGCCTGGAGGTCAACCTGCTCGGGCTGGTGGCCGGGCTCGACGTGCGGCATCCGGGCGTGAAGCTGCCGGGCTTCGGCCGCGTCGGCGCCGGCTCGCCGGTGGCGCTGGCGCAGTCCCAGGCCGGAGCGCGCTAATCTCACAGGCTTGTGTGGCGAAGTGACCGGGCCTGGGGTGACGTCACCCGGCACGGCGTGGCAAACAGGCGGTGCAAGCGAGGTGCCCGATGCGCGATATGCTGCCGTTGCTCGACCGGATCCCGTTCCCCGCCCTGCGCCGGGCCAAGCTCGAAACCCTGCAGGTCAATGTCGGCTATCGCTGCAACCAATCCTGCTTCCACTGCCACGTGAACGCCGGGCCGACGCGACCTGAAGAGATGACCGGCGACGTCGCCGACACCGTGCTCGCCTTCATCGCGAAGCAGAACATCAAGACGCTCGACATCACCGGCGGCGCGCCGGAGCTCAATCCTCATTTCCGCCGGCTGGTGCGCAAAGCCCGCGCGCGCGGCGTCCACGTCATGGACCGTTGCAACCTCACCATCCTGAGCGAGCCAGGCCAGGAAGACTTGGCCTCCTTCCTGGCGCGCGAGCGCGTCGAGGTCGTCGCCTCGATGCCGTGCTATCTCGCGGACAACGTCGAGCGCCAGCGCGGCAAGGGTGTGTTCGGCGCGTCCATCCGCGGCTTGCAGGCGCTCAACGCGCAAGGCTACGGCCGCGACCCCGGCCTGCCGCTCAACCTCGTCTATAATCCGCAAGGCCCGGCGCTGCCGCCGGGGCAGACCGCGCTTGAATACGACTACAAACGAATCTTAAGCGACCGCCACGGCATCGTGTTCGACAGACTCTACGTGCTCGCCAACATGCCGATCCAGCGCTTCGGCTCGACGCTCGTCACCAAAGGCGAGTTCGACGGCTATCTGCAACTGCTGCAGGACGCGCATCTCGACGCCAACCTCGACGGCGTCATGTGCCGCAGCCTGATCTCGGTCGACTGGCGCGGTTACGTCTACGACTGCGACTTCAACCAGATGCTCGACCTACCGCTGTCGTTCGGCGCCGGCGAACGCGTGCATCTCGCGACGCTGCTCGACGCCGACCTCGCGGGCAATCCGGTCCGCGTCGCCGGGCACTGCTTCGGCTGCACCGCCGGCCAGGGCTCGAGCTGCGGCGGCGCGCTGAAAGAGGCGGCGGAATGAGCGGCGTCAACGCCGCGACGCTTAAGCCGTCCGGCGCGGGGCGCATGTGCCCCGCCGACTACGGCTATGCGCCAAGCGTGTTCGCGCGCGCGCCGGATTTTGGCGCCGAGACGCTTTATGTGGCGGGCGGCCTTTACGGCAATCTCGCCGCGTTGACGGCGATCGAGACGATGGCGGCGGCCGAGCCCACGCCGCCGGAAATCGTGCTCAACGGCGACTTTCATTGGTTCGACGCACGTAGCGACTGGTTCGCAACGGTCGAGCAAGCCGCCGCGCCCTACCGCGCGTTACGCGGCAACGTCGAGACCGAGATCGCACGGACCGGCGACATCGGCGCCGGCTGCGGTTGCGCCTATCCGGAGACCGTCGGCAACGACGTCGTGCAGCGCTCCAACGAAATCCTCAGCGCGTTGCGCGACTGCGCGCCGCCGGAGACACGCGCGCGGCTGTGCGGCCTGCCGATGCAGATGGTGGCGCAGGTCGGCGAATTGCGCGTCGGCATCGTGCACGGCGACGCGCAGGCGCTGGCCGGCTGGCGCTTCGCGCCGGATTATCTCGACAATGCAAGGCACCGGCCGTGGCTGGAGGACGTCCGCGCCGCGTCGCAGATCGATGTCTTCGCCTGCACGCACACCTGCCTGGCGGCGGTGCGCGATTTCTCGTTGGCGCACGGCAGGCTCACCATCGTCAACAACGGCGCGGCCGGCATGGCCAATTTTTCCGGCAGCCGGTTCGGCGTGATCACGCGCATCGCGACCTCGCCCTCGCCACATCCGCGGCTTTACGGCGTGATGCGCGACGGCGCACACATCGATGCGCTGGCGGTCGAGTACGACCAGGCGGCGTTTCTCGGCCGCTTCCTCGCGCGATGGCCGCAGGGTTCGCCGGCGCACGCGTCTTACTACCGGCGCATCGTGGCCGGCCCGGATTACACTCTAACGCAGGCGGCCGGGCGATGAAGCTCTCCATCGTCATGCCGGTGCTCAACGAGGCCGATGCGATCGAGGCCGCGTTGCAGGCGCTGGCGCCGCTGCGGGCGCGCGGCGTCGAGGTGATCGTCGCCGACGGCGGCAGCAGCGACGGCACGCCGGCGCTGGCGCGGCCCCTCGCCGACCGTGTGGTGAGCGCGCCGCGCGGCCGCGCGACGCAGATGAACGCCGGCGCGGCGGCGGCCGCCGGCGACGCGCTCATGTTCCTGCACGCCGACACCCGGCTGCCGGACGACGCCGACCTTCTGGTGCGCGACGCGCTGCGTGCCCGCCCGGTCTGGGGCCGCTTCGACGTGCGCTTCGATGCCGGCGGCGGACTCGCGCTGATCGCCGCAATGATGAACCTGCGCTCGCGGCTGACCGGCATCGCCACCGGCGACCAGGCCATGTTCATGACGCGCGACGCCTTCGCCCGCGCCGGCGGCTTTCCCCCCATCGCGCTGATGGAAGACGTCGCGCTCTCGGCCCGGCTCAAGCGCCTGGCGCGGCCGGTGTGCCTGCACGCGCGCGTCACCACCGCGGCGCGGCGCTGGCGTCAGCACGGCACGCTGCGCACCGTGCTGCTGATGTGGCGGCTGCGACTCGCATACTATCTCGGCGCCGATCCGGCGAAGCTTGCACGACGTTACGGCTATGCCCCCGCCAAATCCTAAGACAACAAGTCCTAAGACAGCCATCGCCGTCCTCGCCAAGGCCCCGGTGCCCGGCTTTGCCAAGACGCGGCTGATCCCGTCGATCGGCGCGCACGCCGCCGCCGTGCTGCAGGAGCGGCTGACCGAACAGGCCGTGGCGACCGCACTCACGGCCGATATCGGACCGGTGACGCTGTGGGCCGCGCCCGACGCGCGCCACCCTTCGTTCATCAAAATGGTCATCCAGCAACGCATCACGCTCAGGCCGCAGCCGGACGGCGATCTCGGCGCCCGCATGCTGGCCGCGATGGACGGCCCGACGCTGGTGATCGGCACCGACTGCCCGGCGCTGACGCCGCTGCATCTGCGCGGCGCGGCGCGGGCATTGCACGAGGGCGCCGAGGTCGTGCTGATCCCGGCCGAAGACGGCGGCTATGTCCTGATCGGCACGCGCACGGCCCAGCCCGGGCTTTTTTCCGGCATCGCCTGGGGCAGCGCGACCGTGCTCGCCGAGACGCGAACCCGCATCATGGCGCGAAGCCTGGTGCTCAACGAACTGCCGCCGCTGTGGGACGTCGACACCGAAGACGATCTGGCGCGCCTGGAGCGCGAGATCCCGGCGCTGTCACTGTAGACGGATCAGGATCAGCCCGCACACGATCGTCAACGCGGCCGCCACCCGCACGGCGCGCAGCGGCTCCTTCAGCACCACGACCGCGATGAGCGCGCCGAATAGCACGCTGGTCTCGCGCAGCGACGACACCACCGCGATCGGCGCCAGCGTCATCGCCCAGATTGCGATGCCGTAGGACAAGGCCTGCATCGCGCCGCCGATGAAACCGCGCCGCCAATAGGCCCGCATCGCCGGCAGCACCGCCGGGCCGCCGCGCGCCAGGCCGTACGGCAGCATCACCACGCCGATGCCGAAGAACAGCCACAGCGAATAGGCGTTCGGGTTGCCGGACAGGCGCGCGCCGACGCCGTCGACCACCGAATAGCCGCAGATGGTGACCGCCGTGAACAGCGCGAAGCCGACGGCACGGCGGTCGAAACGGCCGAGGTCGCGGCCGCCGCGCGCCGACAACAGGAACACGCCGGCGACCAAGGCCAGAATGCCGGCCCAGCCGATCAGGCTCAGATGCTCGCCGACGTAGACGGTCGCGACCGTCGCGGTCATCAGCGGCGCCGAGCCGCGCGCGATCGGATAGACTTGGCTGAGGTCGCCGGTGCGATAGCTCTCGATCAGCGCGCCGAAATAGAACAGATGGATGATCACCGAGGCGATCAGCCAGGGCCAGGCGGCCGGCGCCGGCACGCCGACGACCGGCAGCAAGGCCAGCGACACCAGGCCGGAGCCGAGCGAGATCAGCGTCGTGGAGGACAGCGGGTCGAGCCCGCCTTTGATCAGCGCATTCCAGCCGGCGTGACAGGCCGCGGCGAACAGTACGGCGAGGAAGACGAAGTTTTCCATCAGCGTCGCGCCGAGTTCGCCGCAGCGCCTGCGTTCCCTCCCCCTGCAAGGGGGCGGGTCAGGGAGGCGGTCAGCTTCGCCGGGCGATGACCCCCACCCGCCTGCCCTCGCTTCGCTCGGGCCGGCGACCTCCCCCTTTTAGGGGGAGGTGGAAGAAAGCGCACAGCAAGGGCCTTATCCATCACTTCGCCGCGGCCGGCGCCCACAGCTTCGGCCCGGCGCGCAGGTATTGCTGCGGGCGCTTCACATCGGCCCCTAACGTCTTGGCGGCGTGCCAGCCCCAGTGCGGATCGTCGAGGAAACAGCGTCCCATCGCGACCAAATCGGCGCTGCCCTCGGCCACCACCTGCTCGGCCTGCTCCGGCTTGACGATCAGCCCGACGGCGCGCGTGGCGATGCCGACTTCCCGCTTGACCCGCGCGGCGATCGGCACGTTGAAGCCGGGCTCGCTCGGGTTGCGGATGTCGCCGGCGAGTCCGCCGGACGAGACACAGATGAAATCCAGCCCTTCGGCCTTGAGCGCCTTGGCGACGGCGACCGCGTCGTCCGGGGTGAGCCCGCCCTCACGCCAGTCGCTGCCGGTGATGCGCGCGCCGAGCGGCACGCCCTTCGGCACGACGGCGCGCACGGCGCGGGCGACCGACAGCGGAAAGCGCATCCGGTTCTCGAACGCGCCGCCGTACTGGTCGGTGCGCTTGTTGGAGAGCGGCGACATCAGCCCGTGCAGCAGGTAGCCGTGCGCCATGTGCAGTTCGATGGCGTCGAAGCCGATGCGCAGCGCGCGCTTGACCGAATTGACGAAGGCGTCGCGCACGCGGTTGAAGTCGGCCTCGGTCGCCTGGCGCGGCGTCTGCCAGCCGTCGCCGAACGGAATGGGCGACGCCGCGATGGTCTCCCACGGGTCCTCGCCGGCCTTGAGCGAGCCGCCGCCGTCCCAGGGCTTCTGGGCCGAGCCCTTGCGGCCGGAATGGGCGATCTGGATGCCGAACTTGGCGGGGCCGGCGCGGCGCGCCTGCGCCAGCACGCGCGCGAGCGCGGCCTCGTTGTCGTCGGAATAGAGCCCGAGGCAGCCATGGGTGATGCGGCCGTGGCGTTCGACATGGGTCGCTTCCACCACCACCAGCGCGGCGCCGGAATGCGCCAGCATGCCGAGGTGCATCA
>CAYJPU010000155.1:2809-8381 GCA_964372105.1 uncultured Undibacter sp. | reverse complement strand
GCGCGCCTTCATCGCCATGTCCTGCACCTTGATGATCTTCTGCGCGTGCGTCTCCGACAGCGAGCCGCCGAACACGGTGAAGTCCTTGGAGAACAGATAGACGGTGCGGCCGTTGACGGTGCCCCAGCCGGTGACGACGCCGTCGCCGGGGATTTTGGTTTTTTCCATGCCGAAGTCGTTGGAGCGGTGCTCGACGAACATGTCGAACTCCTCGAACGAGCCCTTGTCGAGCAGCAGTTCGATGCGCTCGCGGGCGGTCAGCTTGCCCCTTTTGTGCTGGGCGTCGATGCGCGCCTGCCCGCCGCCGAGATGTGCCTCATCCCGCCGCTCTTGCAGCCTGTCGAGGATGTCCTTCATCCGCCCTTACCCCATCCGCCTGAACCGCCCGGATTGTCCCGGAAAAGCTGCAAGAGCCATACCATGGCCGCCTTGGCAACGTCATTTAGACCTCTGCCCGGCGCCCCGTTACCATGACCCCCGGCCAAGGCTTGGCTCGGGCGGCAAAGCCTGCTTAGAAGCCCCCATGACCGAACGATCGACCGAGCCGACGACCAAGCAGTCGCCCCAGCACCAGACCGCCGCGCAACTGATCCAGCAGGGCCTGTTTCACCACCGCCAGGGCCAGATTTCCCTCGCGATGGAGCGGTATACCGAGGTGCTGCGCAACGACCCGCAGAACGCCGACGCGCTCTATTACGTCGCCGTGGTCGCCTGCCAGGAGGGCCAGTTCAAGCAGGGCGCCGACCTCGCCCGCCGCGCCCTCGCGCTGGGGGCCAAGGAGGCGCGGGTGCACAATTTGCTCGGCCAGGCGCTCGACCGGCTGGGCGAGCCGCTGGAGGCGATCAAGTGCTTCGACGCCGCCCTCGCCGTCGACCCGAAATTCGCCGAGGCGCACGGTAACCGCGCCAACATCCTGGCGGACGCCGGCCTGCCCGAAGAGGCGCTCAAGAGCTTCGGCCGCGCGCTCGCGATCAACCCGAATTCGCCGACCGACCTGTTGAACCGCGGCGCGCTGCTGCAGGATCTGGACCGGCACGCCGAGGCGCTCGAAAGCTACGACAAGGCGCTGACGATCGTGCCGAACGCGCCGAACGTCATGATGAACCGCGCCAACGCGCTGGCGATGCTCGGGCGCTTTGCCGAATCCGAAGCCGTCTATGACGCGGTGATCGCGGCCAGTCCGAAAGCCGCGCTCGCCCACGCGCACAAGGGGCTGGCCCTGAAGCATCAGGGCCGCTTCGACGAGGCGCGCGCCGCGCTCGAACAGGCGCTGGTGCTCGAGCCCAACGACGTCGCCAATAAGTTCGCGCTCGGGCAGTTGCTGCTGCTGTTGGGCGACTGGCGCAAGGGCTTTCCCTTGCTCGAGGGCCGCGCGCAGTTGCCCAAGCCGGCTTACGAGCCGCTCGACCTGCCGCAGTGGCAGGGCGAGCCGCCGGGCGACTTCCGGCTGGTGCTGAAGTCCGAGCAAGGGCTCGGCGACACCGTGCAGATGGCGCGCTACGCGTCGTTGCTCGCCGGCCGCGGCTATCCGGTCACGCTGATCACGCGCGACGTGCTGGCGCCGTTGATGAAGACCCTGCCCGGCGTCGAGCGCGTCGTCACCTCGGCCGACGAACTGAAGACCGACCCGCGCCGCGTGCTGTGGGCGCCGCTGATGTCGCTGCCGCGCCTGTTGCACCTGACGCCGACCGCGGTGCCGGCGCAGCAGCCTTACCTTTCGGCGGAGCCGGAACGCGTCGCGCGCTGGGCCGAGAAGCTGACGGGCGAAGGCCTTAAGGTCGGCATCGTCTGGCAGGGCTCGACCACGACAAGCGCGGCACCCCTCGCCGCGCTCGCGCCCCTCGCCGACATCCCCGGCGTGCGGCTCATTTCGCTGCAGAAGCAGCCGGACGGAGCAATCGCGCAGGTGCCGTTCGCGGGCAAGATCGAGCGCCGCATCGACGAGAACGACCTGAGCGCGGACGGGCTGCTCGACATGGCGGCGGTCATGGCCAATCTCGACCTGGTCGTGAGCATCGACTCCATGCCGGCGCATCTGGCCGGTGCGCTCGGCAAACCGGTCTTGCTGGCGCTGCCCTTTGTGCCGGACTGGCGCTGGCTCACCGGCCGCGACGACACGCCGTGGTACCAGGCGACCCGCCTGTTCCGGCAGGCCGGCGACCGGCTATGGGAACCGGTGTTTGCGCGCATCGCGGAAGCCGTGCGCCAGCGCGCCGGCTGATCCCGGCGACGCGCGTCTGCGGCCGCCGGCGGCGGCCGGCCATAAAACCCAAACAATCAGTTTATTGACCTTTTACGCGGCGCGTGTTTCGCTAGACTTCCGCGCGCCAGGCGCGCCCGCCCGCATATCAACAAGGGCGCCCGCCCGCACAACAAGAACACGGAGAGGAAATGGCCGACATCGTTCTAGGCATCGGGACCTCGCACAGTCCCCTGCTCAACAGCCCGGCCGAGGATTATCCCAAGCACGCGCAGATCGACGCCAGCGGCCGCAAGCTCATCGACAGACAAGGCCGGCAGGCCACCTACGGCGACCTGCTGGCGCAGGCCGACCCTGCCATCAAAGCACAGATCGAGCACACGGTGCTGGAGGAACGCGCGGCGCGCTGCACGGCCAACATCGAGCGCATGGCGCAGATGATCGAGGCCGCGAAGCTGGACGCGCTGATCATCGTCGGCGACGACCAGCACGAGCAGTTCCTCGACGACAACATCCCGGCGATGCTGATCTATTCCGGCGAGACCATCGAGAACAACCCGCTGCGCATGGACGACGACGCGCCGCAGTTCTGGCGGCATGCGCGCTCGCAATACCATGAGGCCGGACAGTCGCGCGATTACCCGGTCGCGTCCAAGCTGAGCCTGCATCTCGTCAACGAACTGATGGAGCGCGGCTTCGACATCAGCCACTCCAAGAAGCTCGGCCGCGAGCACGGCGAAGGCCACGCCTTCGGCTTCGTGCACCGCCGGCTGATGCCGAACAAGGTGGTGCCGATCGTGCCGCTGGCGCTCAACACTTATTTTCCGCCGAACCAGCCGCGGCCGCGCCGCTGCTATCAGCTCGGCCAGGCGCTCGCCGCCGCCGTGCGCAACGCGCCGGACCAACAACGCGTCGGCATTCTCGCCTCCGGCGGCCTCAGCCACTTCACCGTCGACGAAGAGCTCGACCGGATGGTGCTGGACGCCTGCAAGCGCAAAGACGCCGAGGCGCTGTGCGGCATTCCGGTGGCCAAGCTGAATTCCGGCTCGTCCGAGATCCGCAACTGGATCACGGTCGCCGGCGCGTCCGAGCGCCTGAACACGGCATGGCAGGAGTACATCCCCTGCTATCGCTCGGCCGCCGGCACCGGCTGCGGCATGGGCTTCGCGGTCTGGCAGTAAACAAGCGTCACGCGCTTTACTGCGTCGCCACGATGAAACCGGTTTCAAGGCCGGTCTCGTCGCTCAGCGCGTTGTCGGAGACGATCAGCGCCGCACCGGGCGCCAGCAATTCCGAAATGCGGTCGACGGCGTCCTTCGGCAGCTCGAAGCGCTCGAGCGCCAGCGCCGCCGTGGGCGCGTTGGCGAGATCGGCGGCGCGCTTCTCGCGCCGCTCGGCCTCTTTGGCCGAGAGCTTGCGGCCGTCGCGGTCCGGCCGCGTGGCGTAGCCGCTCGGGATCGTCAGCGCGGTCCAACTGGCCTTGTCGTCCTTGACCTCCGTCACCGTGAACACGTGCGTGCCCCATGGTTTGTCGGGCTCGGCAACTGTCACGGCTGCGTCGAACAGCGGGGCGAAGCCTTGCCGGACATAGAGCTTGGCCTCCTTGCGGCTGACGAAAACCTCGACCGGAACTTTGCGCTGTGGCAGTTCGGCTTTGAGCTTTGCCGCGTCGGGCAGCTTGACGATGTCGGCGGGCGGCGCCGGTTCAACGGCCGGCCCGGTCGCCACCGCGTTGACCGGCGAGAGCGCCGCGACGCCGGCCGGCTTTTCCTCGGGCTTTTTCGGCACGAACAGGCGCGCATGGACGATTGTCACCGGCGCGGCTTCATCGCGCGTGACCACCACGCGCGTGCCGAGCTTGGAGATGCCCCACAGTCTCGCGGCGAACGCTTCCGGCAGGCGGATGCAGCCATGCGAGGCCGGGAATCCCGGCAGCGGCCCTTGATGCAACGCGATCCCGGACCAGGTGATGCGGTGCATGTACGGCATCGGCGCGCCACTGTAGATGTTGGACTTGTGATAGCGCGATTTCGAGATCACCGAGAAAACCCCCATCGGGGTCGGGTGACCCGGCACGCCGGTTGAAATCTGCGCTTCGGCAATGCGGACGCCTTTGCTGAACACGGCCGCCCGCTGCCTGGCGATCGACACGACGACCTGCAGCGGCCCGAGTGGCGCGGATGGTTTGGAAATCTGAGTGTCGTTGCGCTTGGCCTTGTGGCGCTTGCCGGCGGAGGGCGCGCCCGGCCGCGTGAACTCGAAGGTCCGGCGATCGAACGGATCGAAACGATCCAACCGGCCGGCCGACGCCGGTGACACCGGAAGAGCCAGCGCGACCAGCGACAGGCCGACTGCCGCCGCCGCACCACAGCGCACCGGACGGTATATCGTGCCAATGTGGGTCACGCTTACTCCCCAAAAACCGGCACTGACTTCCGAGGCGAGGCGCTACGCCCGCAAGGCGAGCCCTGCCCTAAACCGCCGCCGTCCGCTTGTTGAACGACCACAACGCCAGCGCGATCACGAGCATGATGACGCCGCCGAGCAGCACCGACAAAGGCGACGCGCCGAGCTTCTCGAACCACTGCGTATAGAAGTGGATGGCGCCGAACACCGCGACGATGTTGACCAGCCAGCGCCGGTTGACGCGCACCGCCCAGACGCCGGTGGCGATCAGCGCCAGCGCCCAGGCGATGCTGAACACGCCAGGGGTGATCACGACGCTGCGCAGCGCGACGGCCGCGTCGGCGCGGTTCAACGAGCGCAGCAGGACGAGCGGATCGCCCCACAGCGAACCGATCCAGAAGCCGCAATTGACCAGGAACACCGCCGTGCGCGCGGCGACGATCGCGACGCGCTCGTAGTCGGCCGACACGCGCTTGGAGACCACATAGGCGCCGAGCGCCAGCGCCGAGAACAGCACGATCGTGAGCGTCGGCTCGAAGATCGCCAGCGAATACGTAGCGTGGCTGTAGCCGGTGCGGGCGCCGAGGCAGGCGGAGGCGGCCAGCACGGCGAAAACGGCGAGCATCGAGGAACGCGCCACCACCGCGGCGACCGTGAGCGCCATGGTGACGATCAGCATCGAAGCGAGCGAGCCCTTGCCGTAGGCGATGACGCCGCCGGCAAACATCAGCGCGCCGATGACCAGGCAGATCTGGCCGAGCACGTCCCATTGCCGGACGCCGTTGAGCACGATGGCCAGCCCGGCGGCGACCAGCAGCAGGCCGAGCGCCACCGCGGTCAGCGGCGTCGGCACCAGCGCCACCGCGCCGGCGGCGATCGACATCACACCGAAGCCGATCAGGATATTGATGCCGAGCGAGCCGGTGTCGTGCGAGGCGAGCGCCTTCAGGCGTTCGGCCTCGGCGG
>CAYJPU010000155.1:0-2709 GCA_964372105.1 uncultured Undibacter sp. | reverse complement strand
GCGGCGTGCCGGCGTGCGGATCGGCTTGCCGTCGAGCAGCACCGGGAAGCCGCCCTCGCCCGCTTCCGCGCCCGCCGTGGCTTCTTTGTAGAAGCGCTTGCGCAGATCGGGACGCGCACCCTGGCGCGCGGACTCGCGCGGGTCGAGCGGCTCGTTGATATGAATTTCCTCGAAGATGTCACGCATCGGCGCTCGCCTCGCGCTGCGCCGCAGCCGGCCACAGCTCGTCGAGCGCCGGCAGCAACGCGTCGAAGCTCTCGACCACGACATGCGCGCCGGCGGCATGCAGGTCGGCGACCGGATGATAGCCCCACGACACGCCGATCGCCGCGGCGCCGGCGGCGCGCGCCATCGCCATGTCGAAGGCGGTGTCGCCGACCACCACCGTGTGTTCGGCAGCGACGCCGGTCTCGCGCATCGCTTCCAGCACCATGCCGGGATGCGGTTTCGACGGCGCGGTGTCGGCGGTCTGGATGGTCGTGAACACGCCGTGGAAGCCGTGCTGCTCGATCATCGCGGCGGCGCCGCGGCGCGACTTGCCGGTGGCCAGGCCGAGCGTCACGTCCGGCCGCGCCGCCAGGCCGGCGATCGCCTCGCGCGCGCCGGGGTAGAGCGCCGGCAAGTCGTGTCCGGCCTCGCGCAGCGTGAAGAAAGCCTGCTTGTATCGCGTGGTGAGACTGTCGAGCGGATGGTCGGAGCCGCCGGACAGCTTCTGAAATGCGTCGTCAAGCGACAGGCCGATGACCGCCCGCACCTCGGACGCCGGCGGACAGACCAGCCCGTGGTCCCGATACGCTTGGTGCATCGCAGCGCAAATCATCCGCTGGCTGTCGATCAATGTTCCATCGACGTCGAAAAGCACGAGTTTCATGGGCTCTAAATGGGGCGGCAAATCGGGTGTTCCATGGTGCAGCGCACGCTGATGTGCGCCTTCTCCGGGGCTTTTTCAAGGAAGGAAAGGCCAGCCATCACATGCACTTGAAACCACGGCGGAAGGCCCTGAATGGGTGGTTTTTGTAAGCATGCTAATCTAAAATCTGGAACGGATTCGGAAACCCGACAATACTCCGGATTGCGTCAGGCCGGCCGCCAAAGGCCGTGACGCGACGCCGGTTTGTTCATGCGTATGCGGGCGCTTGTTGAGGATGGAATGAAGAACACGGACATCTCGTCGCCCGAGTACTTTCACAAAGTCGTCGATTGCCAATACGCGTGTCCGGCGCACACGCCGGTGCCCGAATACATCCGGCTGATCGCGCATGGGCGTTACTCGGACGCCTACATGGTCAATTGGAAGTCGAACGTGTTTCCGGGAATTCTCGGACGCACCTGCGACCGGCCGTGCGAGCCGGCGTGCCGGCGCGTGCGCGTCGAGGACGAGCCGGTGGCGATCTGCCGCCTCAAGCGCGTCGCCGCCGACAACAAGGACGACATCAAGGCGCGGCTGCCGAAGGCGCCGCAGCACAAGAACGGCAAGCGCGTCGCGCTGGTCGGCGGCGGGCCGGCCTCGTTGACGGTGGCGCGCGATCTCGCGCCGCTCGGCTATGCCGTCACCATCTTCGACGGCGACAAAAAAGCCGGCGGCATGATCCGCACGCAGATCCCGAAATTCCGCCTGCCCGACAGCGTCATCGACGAAGAGACCGGCTACGTCCTCGATCTCGGCGTCGACTTCCGCGCCGGCAAACGCATCGACAGCTTGAAGGCGCTGCTGGCCGAAGGCTGGGACGCGATCTTCGTCGGCACCGGCGCGCCGCGCGGCCGCGACCTCGACATTCCCGGCCGCACCGAGGCGGCCAAGAACATCCACATCGGCATCGACTGGCTGTCGTCGGTGTCGTTCGGCCACGTCTCGAAGATCGGCAAGCGCGTCGTCGTGCTCGGCGGCGGCAACACCGCCATGGACTGCTGCCGCTCCGCCCGCCGGCTCGGCGGCGAGCAGGTCGACGTGGTGGTGCGCTCGGGCTTCGACGAGATGAAGGCGTCGCCTTGGGAAAAGGAAGACGCCCAGCACGAGGGCATCCCGATCCACAACTTCCTCGTGCCGAAGCATTTCACGCACGACAACGGCAAACTCACCGGCATCACCTTCGAGAAGGTGAAGGCCGAGTACGACGCCAAGGGCCGCCGCAAGCTGGTGCCGGCCGGCGAGCCCGACCGGCATTTCCCCTGCGACGACGTGCTGGTGGCGGTCGGCCAGGAAAACGCCTTCCCCTGGATCGAGCGCGACATCGGCGTCGAATTCGACGACAAGTGGGACATGCCGAAGGTCGACGAGAAGACCTTCGCCTCCACCCACCCGAAGGTGTTCTTCGGCGGCGACGCCGCCTTCGGCCCCAAGAACATCATCTGGGCGGTGGCGCACGGCCACGAGGCCGCCGTCTCGATCGACAAGATGCTCAACGGCGAGGACGTCGCCGACCGCCCCGTCCCGGCGGTCGCGCTGATGAGCCAGAAGATGGGCATCCACGAGTGGTCCTACGACAACGAGGTCGCGCTCGACCACCGCTACAAGGTCCCGCACCGCGACAAGGTCGTGGCGCTCAAGGACATCAAGGCCGAGGTCGAACTCGGCTTCGACGTGCAGATGGCGATCAAGGAAGCGCACCGCTGCCTGAACTGCGACGTCCAGACGGTGTTCTCGACGCAGCTCTGCATCGAGTGCGACGCCTGCGTCGACATCTGCCCGATGGACTGCATCACCTTCAC
>CAYJPU010000154.1:6414-8409 GCA_964372105.1 uncultured Undibacter sp. | reverse complement strand
CGCGTCGAAGAGCGCGCGGGCGCACCGGCGATGGTTGCCAGAAGCGCGGCCCGGCGCCGTCCAAGACGCCGCGACGGCGCGCCGAGAGGCGCCCGTGCTTCCGCGAGGAAGCGCGGCACACACTAAAACGTCGCGCCCTTCGGCGCGCCGTCCCCCTCGCTTTTGCGGGGGTCGACTCCCCCGCGCCCCCTGGGCACGAGGGGCCTGGTGAATGAGGGCGTACCCGGCGCCTGCCAAAGAATACGGGCGGCGGAGCGTTGGTTGTTTGAAATTCAAATCCGTAGGATGGGTTGAGCACAGCGAAACCCATCATTCGACGTGCACCACGGCAATGCCACCGATGGGTTTCGGCTCAGCCTCAACCCATCCTACGCGCTGCGAGGAGACGCGCGCGCCCTACCCGATCCTGCCCAGCGCCGGAAAGGTCTCGATCAGCCAGAACGCGATCGTCGGCATCTGGCCGGTAAAAATCAAAACGCCTGCGACGACGAGAAATCCGCCCATGATCTTCTCGACCAGACCGAGCCGCGCGCGGAAGCGTGCCAGCATGCGCATGAAGGCCGAGGCGAAGGCCGCCGCCACCAAAAACGGCACGCCGATGCCGAGCGAGTAGATCAGCAAGAGCTTGGCGCCTTCGACCGCACTGTCCTCCGCGCCCGCCATCAGCAGGATCGCGGTCAGCACCGGCCCGACGCACGGCGACCAGCCGAAGCCGAAGGCGAGCCCGATGGCGTAAGCGCCGATCATGCTGGCGGGCCTCTCGGCGACGCCGACGCGCGCGGTGCGGTCGAGCAATGGAATGCGAATGACGTGCAGGAAGTGCAGCCCCATCAGAACGATCAGCACGCCGGCGACATAGCCGAGCAGCGCGAGGTGGGCGCTCACCGCCTGGCCGATGAACGAGGCGCTGGCGCCGAGCGCGACGAACACGGTGCTGAAGCCGGCGACGAAACACAGCGCCGTCAGCAGCACGCGGCCGCGCGCCATTGCGCCGCTTTGGCCGCGCAGCTCGTCGACCGACACGCCCGCCATATAGGCGAGGTAAGGCGGCACCAGCGGCAGCACGCAGGGCGAGGCGAACGACAGCAGCCCGCCGAGGAACGCCCCGCCCGCACTGACGTCGAGACTCATTTGGCGGTCCTTTCCATCGACATATTCGAGTTTTGTGATATAATTCTTCTACGATCAAGAGCGGTTTTTCAGGGCTTTAGAACAAGTTTGGCGCACATGTCGCGGTTTGGGAAATATCTTTCTCGCATTGGCCTGTTCGGCGCGATGTTTATCGCGTCGATGGCGATTCAGGCGCGCGCGGCCGAACTGGTGATGTTCGAGCAAGCCGGCTGCGAATGGTGCGCGGTGTTCAACCGCGAGGTCGCGCCGGTCTACGGCAAGACGGCCGAAGGCCGACGCGCGCCGTTGCGGCGCGTGACCGTGGGCGCGCCTTTGCCCGCCGATCTCGCCTTCATTCAGGTCGAGCGCCTGACGCCGCTGTTCGTGCTGGTCGACAAGGGCCGCGAAATTGGCCGCATCCGGGGCTATCCCGGCGAGGACCATTTCTGGGGCCTGCTCGGCGCGCTGATCAAAAAGCTCGACGCCGCTGAAATCGGCGGCGACTCGTCCCGTTTGTCTGTAGTTTGACGCGTCCGAACGCGATCGTCGGGGTCCCCATGGAATTGCAACTGGAAAAACGTGAACGCGCGCAAGAGCTCAATCGCATGGTCGGCAACGCCAAGCGCGCCAGCGGCTTCCTCAAGGCGCTGGCGCACGAGAGCCGGCTGATGATCCTGTGCTTCCTCGCCAGCGGCGAGAAGTCGGTGAGCGAGCTGGAAGACCTGCTCAGCCTGCGTCAGCCGACGGTGTCGCAGCAACTGGCGCGCCTGCGCGCTGACGGTCTGGTCGCCACGCGGCGCGACGGCAAGACGATCTACTACAATCTCGCCAGCGAGGAAGCCCGCGTCGTCATCGGCGCAGTCTACGACGTGTTCTGCCGCAAGC
>CAYJPU010000154.1:0-6314 GCA_964372105.1 uncultured Undibacter sp. | reverse complement strand
TACACGATCAACCCCAGCCATTCGTGCGCGGCCAGGTCGAGCACGCCGAGACCCGAGCCGAGCTCCTGGTTGAGCGAGAACCGAAACCGCGGCGTGGTGCGCCAGTTGGACGGATAGGCCTCGACCGGGAAGCCGGCTTGGCGGAAGCAGCCGATCGCGCGCGGCATGTGGAACGCCGACGTCACCAGCAGCCAGCGCTCGCCCGGCTTGAACGCGACCAGCTCCTTGGTGAAAGCGGCGTTCTCGGCCGTGTTGCGCGAGCGGTTCTCCAACGCCACGCGCGCGCGCGGTATGCCGAAGATATCGGCCAGCGGCGGGACGAAGCTGGCCTCGGGCGCCATGTTGGCCCGCAACGAGCCGTCGCCGGCGCTGTAGACGATGCGCGCGTTCGGATAGTCGCGCGCCAGCCTGGCCATGGCGATGAGGCGGCCGCCGTCGCCGTTCAGCATCGGCGTGCCGTACACCAGCGACATCACCGGGCTGATCCCGCCGCCCAGCACGATGACGCCGTCGGGCGCGCCTTGCGCGGGGTCCCAGCGCGGAAACCGGCTTTCGAGCACCCACAGCAGATAGCCGCCGACCGGCACGAACGACACCAGCGCCATCACGGAGAGGCTCAACGCGGCGAGCCAGGCGCCCAACCGGCGCCAGCGCGTGAGCAGCAGCACGACGCCTGTCAGACCGCAAATGATCAGAATGTTCGAAGGCAGCAGAACAAACGCAGCGGTCTTGGACAGGATGAAGAACATCAGCGCGTCTTCTTCCAGGCCTCGTACCGCTTCTTGTTCTCTTCGTTGGGCGGATAGAGGCCGGGCAGCTTGGCGCCCTTCTCGACTTCCTGCACCAGCCAGCTTTCCAAGAGCTCGTGCTCGGCGCCCTCGGTGGCGACGAAGTCCACGAGGTCCTTCGGTATGATCACCGCGCCGTCGTCATCGGCGACGATGATGTCGCCCGGGAAGATCGCGCAGCCGCCGCAGCCGATCGGCTCGTTCCAGCCGACGAAGGTCAGCTGGTTGACCGACGCGGGCGCGGCGACGCCCTGGCACCAGACCGGCAGGCCGGTCGCCTGCACGCCGTGCTTGTCGCGCATCACGCCGTCGGTGATCAGCGCCGAGACGCCGCGCTTGACCATGCGCATGCACAGGATGTCGCCGAAGATGCCGGCGCCGGTGACGCCCATGGCGTCGGCGACCACGACGCAATCGGGCGGCATGTCCTCGATCGCGCTCCGGGTCGAGATCGGATTCGACCAGCTTGCCGGCGTCGCCAGATCCTCGCGCACCGGCACGAAGCGCAGCGTGAAGGCCGGGCCCACCACCCGCTTGCCGGAAAAGCCGAGCGGCATGGCGCCGGCCATCCAGGCGTGGCGGATACCCTTCTTCAAGAGCATCGTGGTGATGGTGCCGGTGGTGATGTTGCGGAGCGCATCGAGCGTTGCAGTCATGAGCCAGTCCTCAGGCAGGGTTGAGGCCGAGCCGCTCGTCACGGCGGCGCAGGTAAGCAACGAAGGGCAGCGCCAAGAGCACCATCCACAGCTTGCCGACGATCTGCCCTTGCAGGAAATCGAGCGAGCCGAAGGCGAGCCACAGGAAAATGATGGAATCCACCACCAGGCCGACCAGACTCGAGGCCAGCACGGCGAGCACCAGGCGGCGGCGCGCCAGCGGCGTGTAGACGGCGAAGTCGGCTAACTCCGAGAGCATGAATGCGGTCGCCGAGGCGACCACGAGCGCGGCCGGGGCCAGCAGCGCCGAGATGAGCGCGCCGACCGCAATTGCGCCGACGCCGAACTCGACGCCGAGCCGGCGCTGCACCAGGTCGCGCAGCACCAGCGCCAAACCGACCATCAGCACGCCCGAGGGCGCCATCAGACCGGGCGCGACCGGCACCAAGCAAGGGCCGTCGCGCAGGCACACGGTGCCGACATGGCCGATCATCCAATTGGCGGCCGGAATGGTGAGGCAGAACAGCACGAGGAATGCCACACCCTCGATCAGTTTACGTTTGTCGTTGGTCATCTTCGCTTATTCTCTTAACTTCTCTTGCTTCGTTTCTTGCGCCGCTTCGCGGCGGTTCATGAATTTGGCAAAGCCCTGCGCCCGCAACTGGCAGGCCGGGCAGGTGCCGCAGCCAAAACCCCAGTCGTGACGCCGGCTCCGGTCCCCGAGGTAACAGCTATGGCTGTCCTCGATGACGAGATCAAGGAAGGCCGGCCCGCCCAGTTCCTCGGCCAGCGCGAAGGTATCGGCCTTGTCGATCCACATCAGCGGCGTATGGACGGTGACGCGCTTGTCGAGCCCGAGGCTGAGCGCGACTTGCATCGCCTTGATGGTGTCGTCGCGGCAGTCCGGATAGCCGGAGTAGTCGGTTTCGCACATGCCGGCCACCAGGTGCCGGGCCCCGCGCCGGTAGGCCAGCGCGCCGGCAAAACTTAAGAAAATCAGGTTCCGGCCCGGCACAAAGGTATTGGGCAGGCCGTTTTCGGCCAGTTCGATGGCGGTGTCGCGGGTGAGTGCGGTGTCGGAGATGGCGGCGAGCGCGTCGATCGCGACCAGATGGTCCTCGCCCAGCCGGGCGGCCCAATCCGGATCGAGCGCCGTCATCCGCCCCCGCAGCCGCGCCCGGACGGTGAGCTCGATCGCATGGCGCTGGCCGTAGTCGAAGCCGACCGTCTCGACCCGCGCAAAGCGGCTCAGCGCCCAGGCGAGGCAGACGGTGGAGTCCTGCCCGCCGGAAAACAGGACGAGCGCGGTGTCGTTGGCGGTGGTCATGGCGAGAGCCTTCTAGACCATCAATCCCACTTCGGCGAATAGGTCCAATCGACGATGCGGTCGCGGCGGGCGCCGAGCGTGCCGATCTCGGCCATCTCGGCGTCCGACAGTGCGAAATCGAACAGCGCGATGTTCTCCTCCAGCCGCTCGATCTTGCTGGTGCGCGGGATGACCACGATGCCCTGCTGCACCAGGAAGCGCAGCGAGACCTGGGCGGCGCTCTTGCCGTGCGCCTTGCCGATGCGCTCCAGCACCGCGTCGTTCTTGGCGCCGCCGCGCGCGATCGGGCTGTAGGCGACCACCGCCAAGCCGTGCCGGCGGGTCGCCTCGATCACTTTGTGCTGGTCGAGAAACACGTGGCACTCGATCTGATTGCAGACCAGCGGCTCGGGCGACACTTTGGCGGCCTCGTCCAGCAGCGCCACGGTGAAATTGGAAACGCCGATCTGGCGCGTGTAGCCGTCGAGCTTCATCTTGGCCATGGCGCCGAGCGTCTCGGCGAGCGGCACGCGCGGATTCGGCCAGTGGATCAGCAGCAGGTCGATATGGTCGAGCCGCAGCCGGACGAGGCTTTCCTTGACCGAGCGCTCGAGGTCGTGCGGCGCCAGCATCGTCGGCTGCACCTTGGTGGTGACCATCACCTCGTTGCGCCTGCCGGAGGCGCGCACGCCCTCGCCCACTTCGCGCTCATTGCCGTACATCTGCGCGGTGTCGATATGGCGATAGCCGATGCGGATCGCTTGCTCGGTCAGCCGCGCGCAGTTGCGGCCGCTGAGCTCCCAGGTGCCGAGCCCGACGATCGGGATCCTGAAACCCTTGGCTTCGACCGTCTGCATCACGGCGTATCCCACCTCGGCGCGTGCGGCGGGTTCACCACGCGCATGTTGCTGGCGTTGAGCTTTTTCAGTTCAGCCATCTCGGCGCCGCTGAGCTTGAAGTCAAACACGTCGAGGTTCTGCTTGAGGTGCTCGGGCGTGGCGGTGCGCGGAATGGCGGCGACGCCCATCTGCACCAGGTAGCGCAACGACACCTGCGCCGAGGTCTTGCCGTGCGCCTTGCCGATGCGCTCGAGCGCTTGCGCGCCCGGCACCTTGCCGCGCGCGATCGGGCAATAGGCGACCACTGCCATGCCGTGCTTCCGGCTGGTGGCCAGCACCTTGTCCTGGTTGATGAAGGGATGCATCTCGATCTGGTTGCAGACCAGCGGCTCGCTGGTGACCGCCCAGGCCGCGTCGAGCATGGTGGTGGTGAAATTGGCGACGCCGACATGCTTGGTGAGGCCGTCCTTCTTGGCCTTACACAGCGCGCCGACCGACAGCTTGAACGGGATGTCGGGATTGTTCCAATGGATCAGCAGCAGATCGACCTGCGGCAGTTGCAGGTTCTTGAGGCTCTGCTCGAGCACGCGGGCGAAGTCGTCCGGCATCAGGTCGCCCTGACGCACCTTGGTGCAGACGAAGACGTCGTCGCGCTTGATGCCGGAGGCGCGCAGGCCCTCGCCGTTCTCGCGCTCGTTGCCGTAGAACGCCGCGGTGTCGAGATGGCGATAGCCGAGCTGCAACGCGGTCTTCACCGCCTGGACGCACACGTCGTCCTTCAGTGTCATGGTGCCGAGACCGATGGTGGGGATCCGGGCGCCATGCGCTTCAAGGAATTGGGCTTCGACGACGTGCATCTCGTTTCTCCCTTGGAGTGTTCTTGATTGGCAGACAAATAACAGGATGCCCCGCCGCAGCCGCGCTGCCAACGGGGGTGTCTCGCCCAAAGACTTGTCATTGCCGGGCTTGTCCCGGCGATCTCGCTGAGGCGGGCAATGCCTTGCCGCATGAATCGGGGTGGCCGGGACAAGTTTACTGCCGGGCCGGCCACGACAGGCTGTTCTGCGCGTCAGCGCCACCTACCGCCAAGCGCCGCGAAGGCCGCGTCCGGCGCCTTGTCGATCACCTTCAAGAGCGCGCGCGCCGGGCCGCGAGGCGAGCGCTTGCCCTGCTCCCAATTGCGCACGGTCTCGATCGGCACTTCGATCTTTTCGGCAAACGCCGCCTGCGTCAGGCCGCAGCGCGCCCGCACCTGCCGGACGAAGACGGCAGGGTCGTTGTGTTCGACGGTCTTTTCGCTGCCGTCGGCGAGAATCTCGACGATCCGCCCATCGGCCTTCAACCGCACCCGCATCATGGCCCTGGCCTCCATCAATGATGGGTCAGCCAGAGGCCTAGACGATTCGCGGAAAACAACAAGTTAACGGGGTGCTTGGGCAGGCCTGATGCCCTACCGGATGATACGGATATCGAGGACGAGCCCAGCCTTGCTCCAGTTTTTATCCGCTGTGAAGACCGGTAGGTTCTCCCGCTCCGCAAGCGCCAGACAGGCGCGGTCGGCAAGGGATAGGCCGAGCCGTTTGGTCAGGGTACGCATCTCGCCCGCGCGCCGCGCCAGCGCTGCGTCGTGCGCGACGATATGAAAACCTAACGTCGCCAGCTTGCGGACCGCACGATCGGGAGTGTCACCACGATCCAGGCATTTACCGATCACTTCCGTATAATTGACTGCTGATAGCAGCGCATCCGGCAAGACCCGCAGCACCCGCTCTCCGCCGGGCTCATCGAAATAGACGGCGAGCACAGCCGAGGCATCGAGGACTGCCGCGGTCATTGCCGCTTATTGCGGTCGCGCAACCAGCGCAGGGATTCCTCCGCCTCTTTGGCCGCTTCGGCGCGCCGTTCGGCGATCAGCTCGTCCGAGGCGCGAACGGTCCCTTTGGCCATTGATGCCGCCTCGGTCTGGATCTTGCGCAACCCATGCAGATGGCTATGCATGCGCAATTCCCCGTCCTTCAGCCAACCGGTAATGACATCGCCTTGTTCGAGACCCATCGCCGCGCGCATCTCGGCGGGCAGCAAGACACGACCCTTAGGGCCGAGCACCAGGAAGTAGCGGACGGTACCATCCGGCAGGGTCTCAGGTTCCGGGAGATTGCGCCTGCCTTCGGCAATCCCAGCAGCAGGGGCGCCACCCGAACGCGGAACGCCGTACGGCGTCTTTGGCTCCGAAAAGCCCTTAGAACTTGATTTGCGCGCCATGGCCGCCTCGACAAGAATACAGCCAGTGTAACACAGCATCTACATCGTGTCACTCCATGACTTAAGTGACACTTTCTGCTACCGCGTCTTCTCGAAAATTTCCCGCCCAATCAGCATCCGGCGGATTTCGGAGGTGCCGGCCCCGATCTCGTAGAGCTTGGCGTCGCGCAGCAGGCGGCCGGCGGGGAAGTCGTTGATGTAGCCGTTGCCGCCGAGGCACTGGATCGTCTCCAGCGCCATCCAGGTGGCGCGCTCGGCCGCGTACAGGATCGCGCCGGCGGCGTCCTCGCGCGTGGTGCGGCCCTCGTCGCAGGCGCGCGCCACCGCGTACACGTAGGCCTTGGCCGAATTCATCGTCACATACATGTCGGCGAGCTTGGCCTGCACCAGTTGGAAGCGGCCGATCGCCTGGCCGAACTGATGGCGCTGGTGCACGTAGGGGATCACCACGTCCATGCAGGCC
>CAYJPU010000153.1:0-8430 GCA_964372105.1 uncultured Undibacter sp. | reverse complement strand
AGCACCACCGCGCCGCCCTGCCAGCGCCAGTCGGTGACCTGCGTCAGCGCGGCCAGCATGTCCTGATCGGCCTGCATCCGCTCCGGACTGCATTGGCCGGCGACCATCATCGACGGCGGTTCTTCCGGCAAGGGCGCGGCTTCGACCTTGATGGCGGTGTCCGACAGCTCGACGCGCGCCTGCACGGTCTTGCACCACAGGTCGACGACGGCATTGCCGTTCGGCTCGACGGTCAGGATCGGCAGCCGCTTGAGGCCGCCCACGCGCCTGGCGTCGAGGATCAGCTCCCGGTCGAACGGGAATTCACCGGCGGCGCGCGCCGCGGCCGGCGCCAGCAGCAGGCCAACGACAATGATTGCGGTGCCGCAGAGGCAACGGCGCAGGAACGTCATCTATCTCTCCGGATCTCGGCGGCCTTGTGACGCGCTGCCAATGACGGCTGCGGCGCTTCCCGTCAAGGCCGACATCGGACTAGCATGGGCAGGACCATCGGGGAGCGGTTCCATGGACCAGCGCATCATCGATCTCTATGACAGATTCACGCACGGCGGCTGCAGCCGCCGCGCATTCCTCGACCGTCTCGCCGACATCGCCGGTTCCGTCGCAGCGGCCGGCGCCCTGCTGCCGCTGTTGCAGAACGACTACGCCCGCGCGGCGATCGTGGCCGACAACGATGCGCGCCTCGCGACCGAGCGCGCCGCCTACGATTCGCCGAAGGGCAAGATCAATGGCTACCTTGCCCGGCCCAAATCCAAGGGTAAGCGTCCGGCCGTCCTGGTCATCCACGAAAACCGCGGGCTCAACCCTCATCTGGAGGATGTCGCCCGGCGGCTCGCGACCGAAGGGTATCTCGCCTACGCCGTCGACCTGCTGTCGCTGGTCGGCGGCACGCCCGCCAGTGAGGATGCCGCGCGCGACCTGCACACCAAGATGAACCCGGACGATGCCGTCGCGGCGCTGGTGTCGGCCGTGTCGTTCCTCAAGCAGCATCCGGAATCGACCGGCAAGGTTGGCGCGGTCGGCTTCTGCTTCGGCGGCCTGATGATCAATCGCCTGGCGGCGGCCAGTCCTGAGCTTGACGCCGGCGTCGCCTATTACGGTCGGCAGGTTCCCGCCGCGCAGGTGCCCAACATCAAGGCGGCGCTGCTGCTCCATTACGCCGAGAAAGACGACGGCGTGAACGCCGGCATCCCCGCTTACGAGGCGGCGCTGAAGGCCAACAACAAGAAATATACGATCTACAGCTATTCGGGCACGCAGCACGCCTTCAACAACGACACCGGCGCCGCGCGTTACAACAAGCAGGCGGCGGACCTGGCCTGGAGCCGGACCATCGCGTTCTTCAGGGAGCAGCTCGGCACGCCGGAAAAGGCGTAACGGGAGGCAGCGCCGCTCAGGCGGTCGCGCGCCGGCGGGCGCTCTTTCCGCCGACCGTGCCGACCAGCCAGCGCGCGTTGCGCAAGAGACGCACGTCGTCGCCTGCCGCACCGACCAGCTGGACGCCGAGCGGCATGTCGTCGTCGCCGGTGAGCAGCGGCACGTTGAGCGCCGGCAAGCCGGTCAACGTCCACAGCGAGCAGAACGCCGGATCGCCCGTCTTCTCGTGCCCGACCGGCGCCACGCCAACCGATGCCGGCGTGATGATGGCGTTGCATTCCTCGAACACCGCATTCAGGCCGTCCGCCAGCGTGCGTGCCAGGTCGAGCGCGGCCAGATAGTTCGTGGCCGTGACTTTGCGGCCGGCGGCGATCAGGTCACGCATGACCGGACTGACGCCTTCGCCGCGCTGGTCGGCGACCGGGCCGAAGCGATGCCCCATATCGACGCTCATGATGGTCCGCATCGCATCCCAGGCGCCGGCATAGCGCTCCGGCAGATCGATCGTGTCGCAGGCCGGCCCCAGCTTCTCGGCAAGCTGCTCGAAAGCAGCCCTGGCCGACGCGTCGGCCTTGTCCCAGATCGGCGTGCGCACGAAGGCGAAGCGCGGCGCGATCGGAAACTTTTCGGCCAGCACTTTCCGAAACGGCGGCACCGCGACCGCGCGGGTATCCTCGTCGCCCGGGTCGTAGCCGGCGAGGACCTCCATGACGAGGGCGATGTCCTCGAGATGACGCGCGAACGGGCCGACATGGTCGAGCTTGCGCGACAGCGGCAGCACGCCCTTGCGCGACACCAGCCCGTGGCTCGGCTTGCTGGCGAATACGCCGCAGAACGACGCCGGCCGGATGATCGAGCCGTTGGTCTGCGAGCCGAGCGCCAGCGGCACCATGCCGGCGGCCACCGCCGCCGCCGAGCCGGACGACGAACCGCCCGGCGTCCGCTTGAAGTCGTGCGGATTGCGGGTCTTGCCCGGATTGTAATAGGCGAATTCGGTCGTGACCGTCTTGCCGATGACGACGGCGCCGGCGCTGCGCAGCTTCGACACCACGGTCGCGTCGTGATAGGGCCGCCGGCCGACGTACAACGGCGAGCCGAACTCGGTCGGATAGTCTTCGGTGTCGATGATGTCCTTGATGGCGACCGGAACGCCGTGCAGCGGCCCGAGCGCGCCGCCCTGCATCTTGTGCTCGTCGAGGCGGCGCGCCTGCGCAATGGCATGGTCGGGATCGAGATGCGCGAAAGCCTGCACGTCGTTTTCGACCTGCTCGATGCGGGCGAGACAGGCGCGCGTGTAGTCCTCGGCCGACAGCGCGCCGCGGGCGATTTCCGCGGCGGCCTGCGTGGCGCTCAAGTTGGAAAGTTTCGGATCAGCCACGGGCCGGCCTCGACATGAACCCCACGCCGCCGCTCACGGGTTGCCGAGCATGTCGAGCACGCCCGACAGGGTCAGCGAAAAGCTCAGCGCGACCGCCGTGGTGAAGGCGACACCGACATAAGGCTCGTACTCGGTTCCGACAAAGCGGTGCATCTTGCCGCCACGCGGCAGGCAAAACCAGAACACAACGGCGGTCACCGCCAAGACGACCAAACCTGCGATCAGCGAAACCATGAGCAGCCCTCGGACTTAAACGCCGGCATCCGCCGGTCAGCGATAGAGGTAGTTCGGCAGCCACAGGCCGATCTGCGGGAAGGTGTAGAGCATCGCCATCGAGATGATGACGATCAAGAGATAGGGCATCACGCCGCGGAAGATGTCGTTGATGTTCACCCAGCTCGGCGCCACGCCCTTGAGGTAGAACGGCGCCATGGCGACCGGCGGCGACAGGAACGACGTCTGGATGTTGAGCGCCACCAAAAGCCCGAAGAACAGCGGGTCGACGTTGAAGGTCTTCAACAGCGGCAGGAAGATCGGCATGAAGATGACGATGATCTCCGTCCACTCCAGCGGCCAGCCCAGGATGAAGATGATGATCTGGGCCAAGATCATGAAGCCCACGGTGTTCAGGTTCATCGCCAGCACGAATTTCTCGATCGGCTCATGGCCGCCGAGATAGGCGAAGATCGCCGAAAACGTGAACGAACCGATGAACAACCAGCAGACCATCGCGGTCGTGCGCGAGGTGAGGAACACCGATTCCTTGAGCTGGGCGAGATTGAACGTGCTTCCCGGGATCAGGACGACACCGACGCCGATCGTCAGGAAGCCCAACACCATCAGCACGCGGCGATCGACGTTGACCGCGGTGAAACCGGCAACGATGAGATAGAGCAGGAACGCGGCCGCGACGACGCCGTAAGCCTGCACCAGCAAAACCGCCCAGCGCCGCTCGAAGTTCGCACCATAAACGACTGCCAGCAGAAGCGCGCCGAGCGAGCCCATGGCGGCGGCTTCCGACGGCGTCGCCAGGCCGAACACGATCGAGCCCAGGGCGGCGGCGATGAGCGCGAACAGCGGCAGGAACGAGGTCGTCAGCGACCACAGCACCGTGCCGATGGGCACGTTCCGCTCTTCCGGCGGCAGGCGCGGCGCCAGCTTCGGATTGAGCACCGCCATGATGACCGTGAACAGGATGTAGAGTCCGGCCAGCATGATGCCGGGGAAGAACGCACCGGCGTAGAGCTTGACCACCGAGACGCCGGCCGTGGCCCCGTACAGGATGAGCATGACGCTCGGCGGAATCAGGATGCCCAGACAGCCGCCGGCGCAAACGACGCCGGCCGAAATCTTGACGTCGTAGCCGGCCCGCAGCATCGCCGGGAACGCGAGCAGCCCCATCAGGGTCACGACCGCGCCGACGATGCCGGTTGCGGTCGCGAAGATGGCGCAGGTGGCGAGGGTCGCGATCGCCAGCGCGCCCGGCAAGGGGCCGGCCGCCAATTGCAGTGAACGGAACAGCCGGTCGAGAATGTTCGCGCGCTCGATCACGTAGCCCATGAACACGAACAGCGGGATCGAGATCAGCACGTCGTTGGTCATCACCGAATAGGTGCGCTGCACCACCAGCGAAAAGACCAGGTCGCCCATCGCGAAATAGCCGAAGAACACGCCGAGCGCCATCAAGGTGAAGGCGATGGGGAAGCCGAGCATGATGAACACGACGAACAGGAAGAGCATCAGCACTCCCAGTTCGGGATTTCCTAAACCGAACATCAGACTGAACCCTTCCGCTGCCCGATTTCCTCGAGCTCCTTGACCACCGCGTAATCGCCGTGTTCGGCCTTTTCGAGCATGATCTTGTCGAGTTCCTCGACGTCATGCAGGCGCTGCGGCCAAGCGCCGGTCCGGATGCAGATCACGCAGCGGGCGCTTTCGACCAGCCCCTGCAGCAGCATCAGCACGCCGGTGATCGGGATGATCCACTTGAATGGCCAGATGATCGGCCCGTTCGGGCTCGCGGCGGAGCGTTCGTTCATCAGCCACGCCATCTTGGCGAAGCCGAAGCCGGAATACATCAGCGCCAGAATGCCGGGAAAGAAGAACAAGATGTAAAGCACGAGGTCGAGCTTGGCCTGCGTGCGCGGCTGCCAAGAGCGATAGAGAAAGTCGCCGCGCACGTGGCCGTTGCGCGCCAGCGTGTAGGCGCCCGCCATCATGAACAGCGTTCCGTACAGGATGTACGAGGCGTCGAACGCCCATTCGGTCGGTGAGCCGAACATGTAGCGCGAAAAGACTTCGTAGCTTGTGGTGAAGGTGAGGATGAGGATGCACCAGCCGAAAGTCTTTCCGACCCAGGTGCTCAACTCATCGATCAAAAACATCAGGCGGTTCATCGATCCCCCAACTCTCGATTTACGCCGCCCCGCGCGCGCGCAAACCAAGACAGACAAGCCCGCGCGGAATTTTTCCGCGCGGGCCTTTCACATTTCGGATTAGCCGAAGAAGTTCTTGTAGGCGGCGCCGAGCGCGCTCGTGTCCAGGTTGTTGACCTGGACATAGGCGGCGGTGCGCTTCACCCAATCCTTCTGCGAGGCGATGACCTTCGCGAAGAACGGCTCCTTCGACTGCTCGGCGATCACCTTGTTCCACGACGCCAGCTGGGCGTTGAGGATGGCATCGCCGGTCTTCACGACATTGACGCCGCGCTTCTTGATCGCATCGAGATCCTTCGAATAGCGATCGTGCGCCATCGCGAACTGGTCGGCGGTGGCCGCGAAGGCCGCGTTGCGCAGGATCGCCTTGATCTCAGTGGGCTGCGCGTCGAACTTCGCCTTGTTGAAGATGATCTCGAACGCTTCGGCCTGCTGATGGTGGCTGCCCATCATGAAGGTTTTGGAAACGTCCGGGAAGCCGAGCAGAATGTCGGACGACGGGTTGTTGAATTCCGCCGCGTCGAGCAGACCGCGGTCCATGGCCGGCACGATTTCGCCGCCGGGCAGGATGGTCACCGCGGCGCCCATGTCCTTGAACACGTCGGCCGACAGACCGACGGTGCGATACTTCAGCCCCTTGAAATCGGCGGCGGTCTTCATTTCCTTCTTGAACCAGCCGAGCGGCTGGGTCGGCATCGGGAAATACAGGACGCCGGCGAGGTTGAGCTTGAGGATGTTGTTGACGAGTTCCTTGTAGAGCGCTTCGCCGCCGCCGTAATAGAACCAGCCGAGGAAGCCGTGCGCGTCCCAGCCGAACGACGGCGGGGTGCCGAACAGCGAATAGGCCTTGTGCTTGCCGTACCAGTAGGCGCAGACGCCGTGGCCGGCGTCGAGCACGCCCGAATGCACCGCGTCCGCCATCTGGAAGGCGGGCACCACGGCGCCGGCGGCGAGCACGTCGAGCTTGAGACGGCCGCCGCTCATGTCGTTGACCTTCTTGGCGTAGTCGACGGCCATCTCGTGGAAGATGTCCTTGGTCGGCCAAGTCGACTGGTATTTCCAGGTTACCGTCTGGGCGCGCGAAACCTGCGGCATGGCGATGGTCGCCACGCCGGCAACGGCGGCGCCGCCGAGAAACTTACGGCGGGTCGCGGACGTCGATTTATTCTTAGACATTGAGTTATTTCCTCCCGTTGGATCGTTTACCCTAGAACAAATTCTATTGGGCCTTATTCCATGACCCGATTGCACCTCGGACCCGGTAACCCATTGGGAATAATGGTACGGGTTGCGGCGGCGGGTTGCAACACACGGCTTGCCCACGCGCGCCCTTCATTAAGCCCTTTTTCTGGGTGATCCGGTCCAAAACTGGTGCGAAATGAAACGCCGTGGCGGATGATCGATCATTCGCGCGCGTTATTTTGGCTTTCGTCTGACAGGAGACCGCCGTGAGAGGCATTCTTTCGACCCTCGCCACCGTCTGGCGGATCGCCAGCCCGTATTTCTATTCGGAGGACCGCTGGGCGGGCCGGTTGCTGCTGGCGGCGGTGATCGCGATCGAATTGGGCATCGTGGCGATCAACGTGCTGCTCAATCAGTGGAACGCCCGGTTTTATAACGCACTGCAAGATCGCAACTGGGAGACCTTCACCGCCGAGCTGCTCTATTTCTGCATCCTCGCCACCATCTTCATCGTGGTCGCGGTCTATCAGCTCTACCTGAACCAGTGGCTCCAGATCCGCTGGCGGCGCTGGATGACGCGGGCCTATCTCGACCACTGGCTCGAAGGCTCCAATCACTACCGCATGCAGCTCCTCGGCGACGCGGCCGACAACCCCGACCAGCGCATCGCGGAAGACATCAAGCAGTTCATCGACGGCGGCGCGACCGGCATCGGTATCCTGCCCATCGGGCTCGGCCTGTTGAACGCGGTGGTGACGCTCGCGTCGTTCAGCGTGATCCTGTGGACGCTGTCGGCGGCCGCGCCCTTGCACCTGTTCGGCGTGACGTGGTCGATCCCCGGTTATCTGTTCTGGGCGGCATTACTGTACGCCGTCGCCGGCACCGCGCTCACCCATCTGATCGGCCGGCCGCTGGTGGCGTTGAATTTCCAGCAGCAGCGCTACGAAGCCGACTTCCGCTTCAGCCTGGTGCGGGTGCGCGAGAACGCTGAGCAGATCGCGTTGCTGGAAGGCGAGCCGGCCGAGCGCGACCAGTTGCTCGACCGCTTCGGCCGGCTGGTCGGCAACTGGATGGCGATCATGACGCGCACCAAGCGGCTGACCTTCTTTACCGCCGGCTATGGGCAGGTCGCGTCGGTGTTTCCGATCCTCGTGATCAGCCCGGCCTATTTCGCCGGCGCCGTGCAGCTCGGCGGCCTGACGCAGACCGCAGCCGCCTTCGGCAGCGTGCAGGGCGCGCTGTCGTTCTTCGTCGACGCCTACCGCCGGATCGCCGAATGGCGCGCCGTGATCGAGCGGCTCAACGGCTTCGACCAGTCGGTGGCGGCCGCCCGCGCCGTCGCGGCCACGCCGCCGGTGATAACGGTGACGCCCGCCGACGGCGCCGCCGTCACCTTCAAGGACCTCAGCGTGCGGCTGCCGAACGGCGTGCCGCTGGTGAACGCCAGCGACGTCACCATCAAGCTCGGCGAACGCGTGCTGGTGAGCGGCCCGTCGGGCGCGGGCAAGTCGACGCTGTTCCGCGCGCTCGCCGGCGTCTGGCCGTTCGGCGAAGGCACCATCCAGGTGCCGAAGGACGCCAAGGTGATGATCCTGCCGCAGCGGCCGTATTTTCCGATCGCGCCGCTCGCCAGCGCGGTCGCCTACCCGGCCGAGCCCGGCCGCTTCGACACGGCGCGCGTGACCGAGGCGATCGCCGCCGCCGGGCTGCCGGCGCTGGCCGGCCGGATCGAGGAAGAAGCGCATTGGAACCGGATGCTGTCGCTCGGCGAGCAGCAGCGGCTCGGCATCGCGCGGGCGATCCTGTACGCGCCGGATTATCTGTTCCTCGACGAGGCGACCGCCTCGCTCGACGAACCCTCGGAGGCGGCGGTGTATCAATTGCTGGCGCAGCGTCTGCCGGGAACGACGATCGTCTCGATCGGCCACCGCAGCACGCTCGCCGCCTTCCACCAGCGGCGGCTGGCGTTCACGCGCGAGGGCGACCACTACGCGCTGCGCGACGGCAGCCTGACGCCGACGTCATAACGACGGATTGGACGGGCCGGCGCTCACCACC
>CAYJPU010000152.1:0-8539 GCA_964372105.1 uncultured Undibacter sp. | reverse complement strand
CACATAATCGCCGGCCCCTAACTTGCCGACCAGCTTGCCATCGCGCACCACGAACTGGCCGCGCACGATTGTGCTCACCGGCCAGCCGGTGACTTTGAGCCCTTCATAGGGCGTGTAGTCCGTGTTCCCGTGCATCAGCGTCTGCGAGATCGTTTCCGTCCGGTTCGGGTCCCAGAGCGCGATGTCGGCGTCGGCGCCGACCGCGATGGTGCCCTTCTTCGGATAGAGGCCGTAGGTCTTGGCGTGGTTGGTCGCGGTCAAGGCGACGAACTCGTTCAAGGAAATGCGGCCTTTGCCGACGCCCTCGGAGAACAAGATCGGCAGCCGCGTCTCGACGCCCGGAATGCCGTTCGGCACCCAGCGGAAGCTGGTGCGGCCCTTCGGGTTGAGCTTGCCCTGCGGGTCGTCGTAGCGGAACGGGCAGTGGTCCGACGAGAACAGCGAGAAGATGCCCTGCTGCAAGCCTTCCCAACAGGCGATCTGGCTTTCCTTGTCGCGCGGCGGCGGCGAGCACACGTACTTTGTGCCCTCCATGTTGAGGCCTTCGAGGTCCTTCTCGGTCAGCAGCAGATATTGCGGGCAGGTCTCGCCGTAGATCTTCAGGCCGCGCCGGCGCGCGCGCGCGATTTCTTCCATCGCCTCGCGGTTCGAGACGTGCACGATCATGATCGGCACGTCGATGATCTCGGCCAGCGAAATGGCGCGGTGCGTGGCCTCGCGCTCCACCGGAATGGGCCGCGACGCGGCGTGAAAATGCGGCGCGGTTTTGCCGGCCTGCTCCAGCCGGTCGGTCAGAAAGCGAATGGCGTCGTAGTTCTCGGCGTGCACCATCACCAACGCGCCGGTCTCGCGCGCCACCGTCATCACCTTCAGCATCTCCATGTCGGAGAGCGCCAGCCCCTCATAGGTCATGAACACCTTGAACGAGGTGTAGCCGTCGTTGACGAGCGCTGGCAGTTCCTGGCCGAGCACGCGGTCGCTGGCGTCGGCAATGATCAGGTGGAACGAGACGTCGACGTAGCACTGGCCGTCGGCCTTGGCGTGATAGTCCTTCACCACCTGGCGCAGGCTCTCGCCTTTCTGCTGCATGGCGAACGGCAGCACCATGGTGTTGCCGCCGAAGGCGGCCGAACGCGTCGCCGAGGCGAAATCGTCGGCCATGACGATGCCCGGTCCGGACGGCTGCGCGATGTGGACGTGGCTGTCGATGCCGCCGGGCAGCACCAACAGGCCGCTGGCGTCGACGATCTCGGCGGCGGTGCCGAGGTCGGCGCCCAACGCGGTGATTTTGCCGCCGCTGATGCCGACATCACAGGCGTATGTGTCGGACGCGGTCGCGATGGTGCCGCCGCGGATGATGGTGTCGAAAGCCATGCTGTCTCCAGGGGTCCTTTTGGGCATCTTAGATTCTTGGCGCGCCGGCTGCCCGCTCTTTCTGGGACGGCGGGGCGGGAGAATCCAGCCTGTCTTTTGGCGCAATCGGCGATTGCGGCGGCTTGATTTCCGGCCGCCATCGGCAACATGGTCGCGGGCTGCCACCATCTTTGATCGAACAGGCGCCCGCTCCATGACCGAAATCGAACGGCTCAACACCCGCATCGACGCCCTGGAAATGCGGCTGGCCCATCAGGACCAGGCGGCGGACGACCTCAACGAGGCGCTCACGGCGCAGTGGAAGGTGATCGACGACCTCACCCGCCAGGTCGCGCGGCTGGAGGCGCAACTCCAGGAGGTCCGCGACAGCGCCGGTGGCGCCGACGGCCCGGAGCCGCCGCCGCCGCATTACTGAACGGCGTTCCGCGCGGGCCGCGGTCCCGCGCTTTCCGCGGTCCACCCATTTTATTTTCCGGCCAGAGACGCTACAGGATCGGGGCAAATAACGGGGAGGGAGTATTCCGATGCTGTCCGAAGCCGACCGCATGAAGGCCGCCGACATCCTGATGGCGGCGCAGAAAGCGCGCCAACAGGCGGTTCAACTTTCCATCACCTTCCCCAACATCGAGATCGAGGATTCCTACGCCATCTCGACCGAGGTCGCGAAGCGCAAGATGGCGGCCGGCGCCAAGCTGATCGGCCACAAGGTCGGCCTCACCTCCAAGGCGATGCAGCGCTCCTCGATGATCGACGAGCCGGACTACGGCTACATCCTCGACGACCAGATGATCGGCGACGGCGCCAAGGTGAAGCACGCCGACTACTGCAAGCCGCGCGTCGAGGTCGAGCTCGCCTTCGTCATGGGCAAGCGCCTGCAGGGCCCGGGCGTCGGCCTCGCCGACGTGCTGCGCGCCACCGAATACGTCATCCCGGCGATCGAGATCGTCGACGCCCGCTTGCAGGACCAGCGCAAGATCACCGACACGGTCGCCGACAACGGCGCCGCCGCCGGCATCGCGCTCGGCGGCCGGCCGGTCGGCCCGCTCGACGTCGACCTGCGCTGGGTCGGCGGCATCATGTACCGAAACTCGGAAATCGAAGAGACCGGCCTTGCCGCCGGCGTGCTCGGCCATCCGGCGCTCGGCGTCGCCTGGCTCGCCAACAAGATCGGCCCGCACGGCCACGCGCTCGAGCCCGGCCACATCGTGCTCGCCGGCTCGTTCACCCGCGTGGTGTTCGCGCAGAAGGGCGACACGCTGCACGCCGACTTCGGGCCGCTCGGCGGCATCGCTATCCAGTTCATCTAACGTTGACCGTCGTCCCCGCGAAAGCGGGGACCCAGTAACCACCAGCTTCGCAGCTCAAGCGGAAACGTCTGTGAGTACTGGATCGTTCGCTGGAGCTTGTCCCCGCGCAGGCGGGGACGGACGATGACAAGAAGGGAATAATTCGTCATGCCGGAATTGCAACGCAACGCGTTCAAGCACGCGCTCGCCCAGGGCAAATTGCAGATCGGCCTGTGGTCGAGCCTGTGCAGCAACATCGCCGCCGAGGTCATCGCCGACAGCGGCTTCGACTGGGTCCTGCTCGACACCGAGCATTCGCCGAACGAGATCCCCGGCCTGTTCTCGCAGTTGCAGGCGCTCGCGCGCGGCACGGCGACGCCGATCGTGCGGCCGGCGTGGAACGATGCGGTGCTGGCCAAGCGCTGTCTCGACATCGGGGCGCAGACGCTGCTGTTTCCTTACGTGCAGAACGCCGAGGAGGCGCGCCGCGCCGTCGCCTCCGTGCTCTATCCGCCGCAAGGTATTCGCGGTGTCGCCGTCGCCTCGCGCGCCAGCCGCTTCGGCCGCGTGCCCGGCTACCTGACCAAGGCCAACAGCGAGCAGTGCGTGCTCGTCCAAGTCGAGACCCGCGACGCGCTCAAGGAACTGGAGGCCATCGCCAAGGTCGAGGGCGTTGACGGCGTGTTCATCGGCCCGTCCGATCTGGCCGCCTCGCTCGGCCATCTCGGCAATCCCGCGCACCCGGAAGTGCAGGAAGCGATCCACGACGCCGTGAAACGGCTCAAGGCGCTCGGCAAACCGGCCGGCATCCTCAGCGGCAACGAGGACGAGGTCCGCCGCTACATCGAGTGGGGCTACCTGTTCGTGGCGGTCGGCGCCGATGTCGGCCTGCTCGCCAAGAGCGCCGACGCGCTGGCGAAGAAGTTCAAGAGCTGACCGTCATTCCGGGACACGCGCGAAGCGCGTGAACCCGGAATCCGGGCACCTGCACGGAGAAATAATTTCTGGGTTCCGGGTTCGTCCGCCTTCGGCGAACGCCCCGGAACGACAGCGGTAATTTTGCGCTAGATCAAAGCCGCGCGAGGTCCAGCGCTCGATAGTTACGTAGGGAACCAAGGAGACCGACATGGCTGCGCAAGCTGAGCCTATTCACGACATCGCTCATCTGGGCAGCGTCGAGCTGTTCACGCCGAAACCGGAAAAAAGCCTCTGGTACTTCCGCGACCTGTTGGGGATGGAAATCGTCCATCAGACCAAGGAGACGGTCTACCTGCGCGGCTACGGCGACTACGCCACCTCGACCCTCAAGCTGACCGCCGCCAAAAACGCCGGGGTCGGCTGCGTGTCCTGGCGCGCCACCAGTCCGCAGGCGCTCGAGCGCCGCGCCAAGGCGATCGCCGACGCCAACCTCGGCATCGGCTGGACCAACGGCGACTTCGGCCGCGGCCGCTCGTACCGGTTCCGCGACCCGGACGGCCACACCATGGAAATCTATTACGAGGAGCAGAAGTTCGTCGCGCCGCCGGAACTGCATTCCAATTTGAAGAACCTGCCGCAGAAATTCACCGGCCGCGGCGTCGGCGTGCGCCGTATCGACCATCTGGCGCTGCTCGCCAAGGACGTCGAAGCCAACCGAAAATTCGCGACCGATCTGCTCGGTTTCCAGCTGCGCGAGCAGGTGCGCTACGACCAAGGCAAGACCGAGATCGGCTCCTGGATGAGCCCGACCGCGATCCATCACCAACTGGCGTATGTCGTCGACGTGAAGGGCGCGCACGGCCGCCTGCACCACTTCTCGATGTGGGTCGACAACCGCGACGACGTGCTGCGCGCCGCCGACATTCTCACCGAGAACGGCATCTTCATCGAAGCCGGCCCCTCCAAGCACAACAATTCGCAAGGCTTCTATCTCTATAGCTACGAGCCCGGCGGCAACCGCGTCGAGGTTTATTCATCGAGCTTCCTGGTGGTGGCGCCGGACTGGGAACCGGTGACCTGGAACGAGGAGGAGCGCGGCACAGGCACCTATTGGGGCGCCACGCTGCCGGACAGCTTTATCCAATACGCCACGCCCGACGTCGAAGGCGAGCAGCTCACCAAGACACCGGAGTTCCCGGTGTTCTTCTAGCCGCCGCGCGCGGCCGTCAGCATCAATTTTTTCCGCACTGCGGTTGACGGCAGGCGTGCCGGCTGGGTGAGCGCCTGCTACCCATGGCCGCAAGCTTAGACGCGCCAAGGCTAGAAGCATTTTGGAGCACGGCCGGATTGCCTCTTTCGGCGGCAGTCTGCATCCAGTCCGCATTTTGGGCCGTGCGCGTTAAATCCAACCGTCAGTAGGACTTGCGCCCCGTCAAAAGATGCCGACAATGCCCGGCGAGGGGACGCTCGATGAATAATAACGACATAATTCTCGCGACTGAGGACCTTACCAAGGAGTTTGCGGGCTTTATCGCCGTCAACGGCGTGGACCTGCAGGTCCGGCGCGGCACCATCCACGCGCTGATCGGGCCGAACGGCGCCGGCAAGACCACCTGCTTCAACCTGCTCACCAAGTTCCTGAGCCCGACGCGAGGCCGCATTTTGTTCAAGGGGCAGGACATCACCGCGATGCAGCCGGCCGACGTTGCCCGGCTCGGCCTGGTGCGCTCGTTCCAGATATCGGCCGTGTTCCCGCATATGAGCGTGCTGGAGAACGTCCGCATCGCGCTGCAGCGCCAGCGCGGCGGCTCGTTCGACTTCTGGCGCTCGGCCAGCGCACTCGATGAATTCAACGAGCGCGCCCTGGCGCTGATCGCCGATGTCGGCCTGTCGTCCTTCGTCGACTGGGTCGCGGTCGAGTTGCCCTATGGCCGCAAGCGCGCGCTCGAGATCGCGACCACGCTGGCGCTCGATCCCGAGATGCTGCTGCTCGACGAGCCGACCGCCGGCATGGGCCACGAAGACATCGACCGCATCGCGCAGCTCATCAAGCGCGTCGCCGCCGACCGCACCGTGCTGATGGTCGAACACAATCTCTCGGTGGTCGCCGACCTGTCCGACACCATCACCGTGCTGACGCGCGGCCGCGTGCTGGCGGAAGGCGACTACGACACCGTGTCGACCAACAGCGAAGTGCGCGAAGCCTACATGGGGGTCGGACATGCTTGACGTGACCACCCCGCTGCTCGCCATCAAGGACCTGCAGGCCTGGTACGGCGAGTCGCACATTTTGCACGGCGTGAACTTCGACGTTCGTGAAGGCGAGGTGGTCACGCTGCTCGGCCGCAACGGCGCCGGCAAGACCACCACGTTGAAGTCGATCATGGGCATCGTCGGCAAGCGTACCGGTTCGGTGCGCTTCGAGGGTCGCGAACTGATCACCTCGAACTCCGATCAGATCGCGCGCGCCGGCATCGCGTTCTGTCCGGAAGAGCGCGGCATCTTCGCGAGCCTCAACGTCGAGGAGAATTTGCTGCTGCCGCCGGTGGTGCGGTCGGGCGGGCTGACGATCGAGCAGATCTTCACGCTGTTTCCCAACCTCAAGGAGCGGCTCTCCTCCAGCCAGGGCACCAAGCTTTCCGGCGGCGAGCAGCAAATGCTGGCGATCGGCCGCATCCTGCGCACCGGCGCCCGGCTTCTGCTGCTCGACGAGCCGACCGAAGGCCTCGCGCCCGTCATCATCCAGCAGATCGGCAAGACCATCCGCTCGCTGAAGGAGCAGGGCTTCACCATCCTTTTGGTGGAACAGAATTTCCGCTTCGCCTCGACGGTCGCGGACCGCTACTACGTCATGGAGCACGGGCGTATCATCGACCAGTTTGCGAATTCCGAGCTGGATGCCAATGTCGAGAAGCTGCACGACTATCTCGGTGTCTGAAGACAGTTCAAAACAACTGAGGAGGAATAAGGGATGACAATGACAAGGACTTTGGGGCTTGCGGCGCTGACCGCATTGCTCGCCACGGGCGTCGCGCACGCCCAGCAGGTGACCGTGAAGGTCGGCGTGCTCTCCGACATGTCGAGCCTTTATTCCGACATCGGCGGCGCCGGCTCGGTGGCCGCCGCCAAGCTTGCGATCGCCGACTTCACCAAGGCCAACCCGAACGTGAAGGTCGAGCTGGTCTCCGGCGACCATCAGAACAAGCCGGACGTCGGCTCGCAGATCGCCAACCAGTGGTACGACGTCGACAAGGTCGACATGATCATCGACACGCCGAATTCCGGCGTGGCGCTGGCGACCAGCCAGATCACCAGCACCAAGAACAAGGTGTTCGTGGTCTCGGGCGCTGCCGCCTCCGATCTCACCGGTCCGAAGTGCAACGCCAACACCGTGCACTGGACCTACGACACCTGGATGCTCGCCAACGGCACCGGCAAGGCGCTGGTGAAGACCGGCGGCGATACCTGGTTCTTCCTCACCGCCGACTACGCCTTCGGTCACGCGCTCGAGCGCGACACCGCGGCGGCGGTCGAGAAGAACGGCGGCAAGGTGCTCGGCAAGGTGCGCCACCCGCTCAACACCAACGACTTCTCGTCGTTCCTGCTGCAGGCGCAGTCGTCCAAGGCCAAGGTCGTCGGCCTGGCCAACGCCGGCGGCGACACCATCAACTCGATCAAGGCGGGCGCCGAGTTCGGCATCGTCAAGGGCGGCCAGAAGTTCGCCGGCCTGCTGGTGTTCGCGAGCGACGTCAATGCGCTCGGGCTGGCGACGGCGCAGGGCCTGGTGCTCACCGAAACCTGGTACTGGGACTTGAACGACGCCAACCGCGCCTGGACCAAGCGCTGGCAGGCCGAGCGCGGCGCGGCGGGCAAATTCCCGACCATGGTGCAGGCGGGCGTGTATTCGGGCCTCACGCACTATCTCAAGGCGGTGGCCGCGCTCAAGAGCGCCGCTGACGGCAAGGCCGTGGTCGCCCAGATGAAGAAGACACCGACCGACGACGTGCTGTTCGGCAAAGGCGCCGTGCGCGCCGACGGCCGCAAGGTCCACCCGGCCTATCTGTTCGAGGTCAAGGCGCCGGCCGAGTCGAAGTACCCCGGCGACTTCTACAAGCTGCGCACCACGATTCCCGCGGACGAAGCCTTCCGTCCGCTCAACGAAGGCAACTGCCCGCTGGTCAAGGGCTGAGAGCCGCTTAATCCCTCCCCCTGAAAGGGGGAGGGTGGTCGCTTGCGTGAGCAAGCGACCGGGTGGGGGTCGTCGCACGACAGATAGACCCCCACCCGGCTCGCTTCGCTCCAAAGCCGCTGCTTCGTAGCGGCGTTCTTTGGCGCAAAAGAACGGCGGCCGAAGGCCGCCTGTGCCTCCCCCTTTCTGGGGGAGGTATAAGCAAGGTCTACATCCGCATGTTCGAAATCTTCGGCATTCCATCGGGCGCCCTGTTCGGTCAGCTCCTCATCGGGCTGATCAACGGCTCGTTCTATGCGCTCCTGAGTCTGGGCCTGGCCGTCATCTTCGGCATGCTCAACATCATCAACTTCAGCCACGGCGCCCAGTACATGCTCGGCGCCTTCGCGGCCTATCTGCTGCTGCAATACACCGGCATCGGCTACTGGCCGGCGCTGATCGTGGCGCCGATCATCGTCGGCGCCATCGGCGTCGTCATCGAGCGCGTGTTGCTGCAATGGATCTACAAGCTCGACCACCTGTACGGCCTGCTGCTGACCTTCGGCCTGGCGCTGATCTTCGAGGGCCTGGCGCGCAATTCGTTCGGCTCCGCCGGTCTGCCCTATACGCTGCCGGACTCGCTGCGCGGCGGGCAGAACCTCGGCTTCATGTTCCTGCCGAACTACCGCGCCTGGGTGATCGTGGCCTCGCTGACGATCTGCCTCGGCACCTGGTTCGTGATCGAGCGCACGCGGCTCGGGGCCAACCTGCGCGCCGCGACCGAAAATCCGAC
>CAYJPU010000151.1:0-8577 GCA_964372105.1 uncultured Undibacter sp. | reverse complement strand
AAGATCATTTGCGCGTTGCCCTCGTCGAAATTGGCGGGCCGGTCGCAGGCGCTGGCCCAGACCCCGATCAGGTCGAATTCCTGGAAGACCTGGCGGATCGATTGCGCTTGGGCAGAAACGTGGGCCGAAAACGGCAGTGTCGCGAGCAGGACGGCCACCATGAGTTTGGTACGCATTGTTACCCCCTGGTCCGTGTACTCCCTACAAAAAGCGTAACCAGCATATCTCTTCTGGGGTGGCTTCGTCGAGAAATGACGCAGCCTCGCCGCCGCTTGATTCCGGCGGGCCGGGGTCCTGGCGGGAGTGGGGCCGCCCTGGTCGCGGCCTATGCGCTTACCGTCGGCTAACGTCCCTTAACAGTCGATCAGTGCATTCGGCTTTGCAAAACGCGTCAGGGCCGCGGGGTCGTCGATGGTGATGCCGCGCCCCGAGGTGCGCACGCCGTGCTTTGTCAGCAATGCGAGGCTGCGCGACAGGTTCTCCGGCGTCATGCCGAGATGCGACGCCAAAGTGCGTTTGTCGCAGGACAGCTCGAAGGCGTGCGTGTTCGCATGCTGAGCGTCAGCCTGCAGAATCCAATTGGCCAGCCGCTCCGTGCTGGTGCGCAGCTTCTCGTTCTTGAGTGCGCGGGCGATGCCGCGATAACGATCCGCCAGTTCGTTGACGATCGCGCGCGCGAACGCGGCGTCGCGTCCGAACACGTCGCGGACGGTCTGACCCGGGATCATCAGGATCTGCGCCGGCGCCAACGTGCGGGCTGACTTGAGATAGACCTCGTCGCGGATCACCGCCGCGAGGATGAACGTCGTCACCGGCCGGATGATGTCGAGTGTGGTCTCACGGCCGTCATGCCGCGCGAACAATTCCACAGTGCCCTCGACGACGATGTGGAGGAAATCCGCCGGATCGCCTTCCTTGATCAGGTTCACGTGCGCCGGAAAGCGTTGCAGGAACGCTGCGCTCATCAACGCGGCGAAATTGTCCTCGTTCATGTCGTGAAACAACGGCAAGGCGCGGATGACCGACCATTCCGACGGACGCATGACGTGCTTTCCCTCCACCGCTCTTGCCAGTGTCGGCTTCTTACCCGGGGACGAAATCCAATGAATTGATAATTGTCAATCTACAAATTTACAAAATTCAATTCATGTATAGATACGAGACAATTCAATAGTTGCGCATCGAACTATAGTTATTTTTGATCGACCTCAAAGCGCCTGCGGTAATTCCCGGCTTTCTTCGGCACGAACACTACGAACGCCGAATAGATTGGGGCTTACAATGCAGCAACAGACGGTCGCCAGCGTGCCGGGCCAAAGCCGAGCGCTGTGGATGTCCACCATTGCCTTCACGGTGTGTTTCGCGGTCTGGACCATCTTCGCCATCATCGGCGTTCAGATTAAGCAGCAGTACGGCCTCAACGAGACCCAGTTCGGCCTGTTGGTCGGCACGCCGATCCTGACCGGCTCACTGGTGCGCATCTTCCTCGGCGTCTGGACCGACCAATATGGCGGACGCCGTATCTACACGGTGGTGATGCTGTCGGCGGCCGCGGCAACTTTTCTGCTCTCTTATGCCACCACTTACACCCAGGTCTTGATCGCGGCGCTCGGCGTCGGCATCGCCGGCGGTTCCTTCGCGGTCGGTATCGCCTATGTCTCGCGCTGGTATCCGGCGGAGAAGCAGGGTACCGCGCTCGGCATTTTCGGCGCCGGCAACGTCGGTGCGGCGGTGACCAAGTTCATCGCGCCCTTCGTCATGGTCGCCTATGGCTGGCAGGCTACCGCCCAGATCTGGGCCGCCGCCATCGCCGTCATGGGCATCGTCTTCTGGTTCGCCACCAAGGAAGACCCGGTCTTGTTGGCGCGCCGCGCCAAGGGTGAGCGTCCGCGCAGCACTTGGCTCGAGTTCGAGTCACTCAAGAACGTCCAAGTCTGGCGCTTCTCGCTTTATTACTTCTTTGCCTTCGGCGCCTTCGTCGCGCTGGCGCTGTGGCTGCCGCGCTACCTGATCGGAGTCTACGGGCTCGACATCACGACCGCCGGCATGATCGGCGCGGCCTATTCGGTTCCGGCCAGCCTGTTCCGCGTCTACGGCGGCGTTCTCGCCGACAAATACGGCGCCCGCCGCGTCATGTACTGGATGTTCGGCGTGTCGGTGCTGATCACCTTCATCCTCTCCTATCCGCCGACCACCTACACGATCCAGGGCATCAAAGGCCCGATCACGTTCCACATGGCGACCGGCGTGGTCACCTTCACCGCAATGATCTTCGTGCTCGGCTTCTTCATGAGCCTGGGCAAGGCCGCGGTCTACAAGCACATCCCGGTCTATTACCCGCAGAATGTCGGCGCGGTCGGCGGTCTCGTCGGCATGATCGGCGGTCTCGGCGGCTTCGTGCTGCCGATCACCTTCGGCGTGCTCAACGATCTCACCGGCATCTGGACTTCATGCTTCATGCTGCTGTTCCTGGTCGCCGCTGGCTCGCTGGTCTGGATGCACCTCGCCATCCAGCGCATGGAGCGTGAGGCGCTCGCGACCGGATTGCGCAAATTGCCGGAGTTCCCGGAAATGCAGCCGATCCACGAGGAGAAGCATGTCGGCGCGCTCGCCGGTCATGTGCTCGACGAGTGGAAGCCCGAGGACCCGGCGTTCTGGGACGCCAAGGGCCGCGCCATCGCCCGCCGCAACCTGTGGATCTCGATCCCCGCGCTGCTGCTCGCCTTCGCGGTCTGGATGGTGTGGTCGGTCGTCGTCGCCAAGCTGCCGGCGGTCGGCTTCAAGTTCTCGACCGATCAGCTGTTCTGGCTCGCCGCCATGCCGGGCCTGTCCGGCGCGACGTTGCGCATCTTCTACTCCTTCATGCCGCCGATCTTCGGCGGCCGGCTGTGGACGTCGATCTCGACCTGGTCGCTGATGATTCCGGCGGTCGGCATCGGGCTTGCGGTGCAGAGCACCGACACGCCCTACATCATCTTCCTGTCGCTGTCGCTGCTGTGCGGCTTCGGCGGCGGCAACTTCGCCTCGTCGATGGCGAACATCTCCTTCTTCTTCCGCAAGGCGGAGAAGGGCAACGCGCTGGCGCTCAATGCCGGCCTCGGCAATCTCGGCGTCAGCGTGGTGCAGTTCGTCATCCCGCTGGTCATCACCGCCGGCGTGTTCGGCTGGCTCGGCGGCGAGCCGCAGGCGGCGGGTCCCACCGCCAAGCTCTGGCTGCAGAATGCCGGCTTCATCTGGGTGCCGTTCATCGCCGCTTCGGCCACCGCGGCCTGGTTCGGCATGAACGACATCGCCGACATGAAGGCCTCGTTCGCCGACCAGGCGGTGATCTTCAAGCGCAAGCACAACTGGCTGATGTGCTGGCTCTACACCGGAACCTTCGGCTCCTTCATCGGTTATTCGGCGGGCTTCCCGCTCTTGGCCAAGACCATGTTCCCGCAGGTCGATTCGCTCAAGTTCGTGTTCCTTGGGCCTTTGGTCGGCGCGCTGTCGCGCTCGGCGACCGGCTGGTTGTCCGACCGCTACGGCGGCGGCCGCGTCACCTTCTGGGTCTTCGCGCTGATGATCGCGGCGGTCGCGGGGGTTCTCTACTTCCTCGGCATCAAGGACCAGCCCTACGCCTTCTGGGGCTTCTTCGCCATGTTCATGCTGCTGTTCTTCGGTACCGGCGTGGGCAATGCGTCGACCTTCCAGATGATCCCCGCGATCATGCGCGTCGAGGTCCCGCGGCTCGAGCCGGGCCTGGACCCGGCGGCGCGGCAGAAGCAGGCCGAGATGGAATCGGCGGCGATCATCGGCTTCACCTCGGCGGTTGCGGCCTATGGCGCCTTCTTCATCCCGAAGGCCTACGGCACCTCGATCTCGCTCACCGGCGGGCCGGAAATGGCGCTGTGGGGCTTCCTGATCTTCTACATCACCTGCATCGCCATCACCTGGGGCTTCTACACCCGGCGCGGCGGACTGCTTTACGACATCGAGCGCGGACGCACGCTGCCGCCCATCGCTCCGCAACCGGCCGAGTAAGCGACGTGACGATGACATGCGCATCTCACGGAGGCGAAACATGAGCGCCACCACTCAGCGGCCTCGATGGGCTTTAGCCGCTGCGGTCGTTGCCGTCGTCTTCGGCGTGCTGACCGTAATCTCGGGCGGGTCGGCCTTGTTCGGAAGCGCTGCCGCGCAAGCGGCGGTCGGCAAGGCCGTTCCGTTCGTCCTCTGGTTCAATTTCTTGTCCGGCTTCGTCTACGTGCTGGCCGGCGCCGGCCTGTTCCTGTGGAAGCGCTGGGCCGCGCAACTGTCCGCGCTGCTCGCAATTGCGATTCTCGTCGTCTTTGCAGCGTTCGGCTGGCATGTCGCGTCGGGCGGCGCATTCGAAATGCGCACCGTCGGCGCCATGACGCTGCGCAGCACCGTGTGGATCGCCATCGCGATCGCCGCCTGCCGCGCATTCACCTGCTTCGTAGTCGGCATGAAGACCCCCGACATGCCGATGAATGGGAGAACATGATGAGTCACTTTCTCGATCGCCTGACTTTCTTCAACCGCGTCACCGAGGAGTTTTCCGACGGGCACGGCATCACGACCAACGAAGACCGGCGTTGGGAGGACGGCTACCGCAAGCGTTGGCAGCACGACAAGATCGTGCGCTCGACGCACGGCGTGAACTGCACCGGCTCCTGTTCGTGGAAGATCTACGTCAAGGGCGGCATCGTCACCTGGGAAACCCAGCAGACCGATTATCCGCGCACGCGTGCGGACATGCCGAACCACGAGCCGCGCGGCTGCGCGCGCGGCGCCAGCTACTCCTGGTATCTCTATTCCGGCAACCGCGTGAAATATCCGCTGGTCCGCTCGCGCCTGCTCAAGCTGTGGCGTGAAGCGCGCGTGCTGATGACGCCGGTCGCGGCCTGGAAGTCGATCGTCGAGAACCCCGGGAAGCGCAATGCCTACGTCGGCAAGCGCGGTCTCGGCGGTTTCGTCCGTTCGACCTGGGACGAGGTCAACGAGCTGATCGCCTCGGCGAACGCCTATACGGCCAAGACCTACGGTCCTGACCGCGTGTTCGGCTTCTCGCCGATCCCGGCGATGTCGATGGTGAGCTATGCCGCCGGCTCGCGCTATCTGTCGCTGCTCGGCGGCGTCTGCATGTCGTTCTACGACTGGTACTGCGACCTGCCGCCGGCTTCCCCGCAGACCTGGGGCGAACAGACCGACGTGCCGGAATCGGCCGACTGGTACAATTCCGGTTTCCTGATCCTGTGGGGCTCCAACGTGCCGCAGACGCGCACGCCCGACGCCCACTTCTACACCGAGGCGCGCTACAAGGGCGCCAAGAGCGTCGTGATCTCGCCGGACTATTCCGAGGCGTCGAAGTTCGCCGACCTCTGGATTTCGCCGAAGCAAGGCACCGACGCCGCGCTCGGCATGGCTATGGGCCACGTCATCCTGCGCGAATTCCACGTCGACCGGCAGGCCAAGTATTTCCAGGACTACGCCCGCCAATACACCGACATGCCGATGCTGGTGCGTCTGGTGAAGCAGGGCGAGCACTACGTGCCGGAGCGCTTCCTGCGCGCGTCGGACTTCGTGCAGGGCCTGAACGAAGCCAACAACCCCGAGTGGAAGACCGTCGCCTATGACGAGACCACCGGCGAGGTGGTCGTGCCGCGCGGGTCGGTCGGCTTCCGCTGGGGCGAGAAGGGCAAGTGGAGCCTTGAGGAGCGCGCGTCGCAAGGCGCCGACACCAAGCTCCGGCTCTCGCTGGCGAGCGTCAAGGACAAGGTCGCCGCCGTCGGCTTTCCGTATTTCGGCAACCGCGAGCACGACCATTTCCTCGGCACCGATCATCCGGGCGTGCTGGTGCGCAACGTGCCGGCCAAGACGCTACAACTGGTCGAAGGCGAGACGCTGGTGGCGTCGGTCTACGATCTCTTCGTCGCCAACTATGGCGTCGACTGCGGGTTAGGCGGCGAGCACCTCGCCAAGAGCTACGACGACGTCGAGCCCTACACGCCGGCCTGGGCGGAGAAGATCTCCGGCGTGCCGCGCGACCAGATCATCACGACGGCGCGCGAGTTCGCGCTCAACGCGGAGAAGACCAAGGGCCGCTCGATGGTGATCGTCGGCGCCGGCCTGAACCACTGGTACCACATGGACATGAACTACCGCGGCATCATCAACATGCTGGTGATGTGCGGATGCGTCGGCCAGTCGGGCGGTGGCTGGTCGCATTATGTCGGCCAGGAAAAGCTGCGCCCGCAGACCGGCTGGCTGCCGCTGGCCTTCGCGCTCGATTGGGGCCGGCCGCCGCGCCAGATGAACTCGACCTCGGCGTTCTACGCGCACACCGACCAGTGGCGCTACGAGACGCTCGACGTGTCGGAAGTGCTGTCGCCGACCGCGCCGGCGGGCCCGTGGGACGGCGCGCTGATCGACTACAACGTGCGCGCCGAGCGCATGGGCTGGTTGCCGTCGGCGCCGCAGCTGCAGTCCAATCCGCTGGAGGTGTCGAAGAAGGCCGCCGCCGCGGGCATCGAGGCCAAGGACTACGTCGCCAAATCGCTCAAGTCCGGCGAACTGAAGCTGTCGTGCGACGACCCGGACAATCCGGCCAACTGGCCGCGCAACATGTTCGTCTGGCGCTCGAACCTGTTGGGCGCCTCGGGCAAGGGCCACGAGTATTTCCTCAAGCACCTGCTCGGCACCAAACACGGCGTCATGGGCAAGGACCTCGGCCAGGACGGCAAGAGGAAGCCGTCCGACGTCGTCTGGCACGACCAGGCGCCGGAAGGAAAGCTCGACCTCCTGGTCACGCTCGACTTCCGCATGTCGACGACCTGCATGTACTCCGACATCGTTCTGCCGACCGCGAGCTGGTACGAGAAGAACGACCTCAATACCTCGGACATGCATCCCTTTATCCATCCGCTGACCTCGGCCGTCGATCCGGTCTGGGAAGCGCGCAGCGACTGGGAGATCTACAAGGGCATCGCCAAGGCGTTCTCGCGAGTCGCCCCGGAAGTGCTCGGCGTCGAGAAGGACGTCGTGCTGACCCCGATCATGCACGACTCGCCCGGCGAGATCGCGCAGCCCTTCGACGTGAAGGATTGGAAGAAGGGCGAGATCGATCCGATCCCCGGCAAGACCATGCCGTCGGTGACGGTGGTCGAGCGCGACTATCCCAACCTCTACAAGCGCTTCACGTCGCTCGGACCGCTGATGGCCAAGCTCGGCAACGGCGGCAAGGGCATGGCCTGGAACACCGAGCACGAGGTCGACTTCCTTAAAAAGCTCAACGGCGAAGTGACGGAGGAGGGGACCACCAAGGGCCTCGCCCGCATCGACTCGGACATCGACGCCGCCGAGGTCATTCTCAGTCTGGCGCCGGAAACCAACGGCGAGGTCGCGGTCAAGGCCTGGACCTCGCTGCAAGGCTTCACCGGGCGCGAGCACACGCATCTGGCGCTGCCGAAGGAAGACGAGAAGATCCGCTTCCGCGACGTTGTCGCGCAGCCGCGCAAGATCATCTCGTCGCCGATCTGGTCGGGCCTGGAGTCCGAAAAGGTCTGCTACAACGCCGGCTACACCAACGTCCACGAACTGATCCCGTGGCGCACGCTGACCGGCCGCCAGCAGCTCTATCAGGATCACCTGTGGATGCGGGCTTTCGGCGAGGGCTTCTGCGTCTATCGCCCGCCGATCGACACCAAGTCGGTCAACGCGATGATTGATCGCAAGCCGAACGGCAACGACGCGGTGGTGCTCAACTTCATCACGCCGCATCAGAAATGGGGCATCCACTCGACCTACACCGACAACCTCTTGATGCTGACGTTGTCGCGCGGCGGACCGATCGTGTGGATCAGCGAGATCGACGCCAAGAAAGCCGGCATCGTCGACAACGACTGGATCGAGGCGTTCAACACCAACGGCGCGCTGGTGGCGCGCGCGGTGGTGTCGCAGCGCGTCAAAGAGGGCATGTGCATGATGTATCATGCGCAGGAAAAGATCGTGAACGTGCCGGGCTCGGAGATGACCGGCCAGCGCGGCGGCATCCATAATTCGGTGACGCGCGCCGTGCTCAAGCCGACGCACATGATCGGCGGCTACGCCCAGCAGTCCTACGGCTTCAACTACTACGGCACGGTCGGCTCGAACCGGGACGAATACGTCGCGGTCCGCAAGATGGCGAAAGTCGATTGGCTCGACACGCCGACCCCCGATCAACCTGAACCCTTGGCCGTTGCGCCCAAAACGACGAACACGTTGGAGCCTGCAGAATGAAAATCCGTGCGCAGATCGCCATGGTGCTGAATCTCGACAAGTGCATCGGGTGCCACACCTGTTCCGTTACCTGCAAGAACGTCTGGACCAACCGCGAAGGCATGGAATACGCGTGGTTCAACAACGTCGAAACCAAGCCCGGCATCGGTTATCCGAAGCAGTGGGAAAACCAGAAGCGCTGGAACGGCGGCTGGGTGCGCAAGAAGAACGGCAAGATCGAGCCGCGCATCGGCTCGAAGTGGCGGGTGCTGGCGAACATCTTCGCCAATCCCGACCTGCCGGAGATCGACGACT
>CAYJPU010000150.1:0-8598 GCA_964372105.1 uncultured Undibacter sp. | reverse complement strand
GTTCAATCGACCGCGATCAAGCCGACGCCGACGCGGCGGTTTTCCGCCAGCAGGACGTTGTAAGTGCGTACCGCGGCACCCGTCGGCATGACGTCGACCGACAGCGACACCTCGGCAAAGCGCGCCTTGAGCCGCTCCGGCAGCACCCACGGATCGCGGCCGCCGCCGATCAGGAAGAAATCGAGCGCCGCGGCACGGGCGAAGGCCGGCTGCAACGAGGCCGTGGTCAGCTCGCCGATGCTGGTGACCGACCAGGCCCAGATGCCGTCGGGAAAGCACAGCAGCGAGCCGCGGTGCGACATGCCGCCGAAGCGAAAGCCGCCGTTGCCGTAGGCCTCGATCAGCGCCGGGCGCGGCAGATGCGGGGTCCTCGCGAGGTCATCTGTCATGATTGTGCACAAGGGGCGAGACGCCGCGCCACACTCCACTCATTCCCGCGCAAGCGGGAATCCAGGGCCAATGGTCGACGCGTCGATTTGTTTCCCTGGGTCCCCATCGCAAGTCGGCTATAGCCGACTTGCGCGCTTTAGATGGCGGACATCTGGTATACTCGATGTCCGCGCGCGGGGACGAGCGGGATAGGTGGTCACGGCTTGTCGTCTTTGACGGGCGCGGTCAGCGCATCGCTCCGCCCGACCCCGAGATAGATCAGGATCGGGGCCGCAATGAACACCGAGGTATAGGTGCCGACCAGCACCACGCCGAACATCATGGTCGCGGTGAAGGAGTGGATAGCGTGGCCGCCGAACAAGAGCAGCGCCAAGAGCGCCAGCGACACGGTGACGTGGGTGATGACCGAGCGCGACAGCGTCTGGTTGACCGAGGCGTTCAACAATTCCGTCATCGGCATCTTCTTGTAGCGGCGCAGCATCTCGCGGATACGGTCGTAGATGACGACGGTGTCGTTGAGCGAATAGCCGAGAATGGTCAGCAGCGCCGCGATGCTGGTCAGGTCGAAGTCGATCTGCGCCAGCGACATGAATCCGATGGTCAGCACCAGGTCGTGCACGTTGGCGAGCATGGCGCCTAAAGCAAACTGCCATTCGAACCGAAACCAGAGATAGACAAGGATGCACAGAATCGCGAGCCCGAGGCCGACGACGCCGTAGGACAAAAGCTCGCCGGAGACGCGCGGACCGACCACTTCGACGCGGCGATACTCGACCTCGTTGCCGAGCGCGCCGCGCACCTTGCCGACCGCCGCCTGCTGGGCGGCGTCGCCGCCCGGCTGCTCGGCAATGCGGATCAGCACGTTGGTGTCCGCGCCGAACTGCTGCAGCTGGACCTCGCCGAGGCCCAGTTCGCCGAGCGACGCACGCATCTTGCTGAGATCGGCCGGACCGGCCTTCGACTGGACCTCCATCAGGAGGCCGCCTTTGAAGTCGATGCCGAAATTCAGGCCGTTCACGAAGTACAGCGCGATCGCCAGGATCGAGAGTAGAGCCGAAATAGGAAAGCTGATGCGCCGGAAGCGCATGAAGTCGAATTTGGTGTCGTCCGGAACGATACGAAGCAAGCGCATGAACTATCTTCCTTTGCGCATGATCTTATCCGAAAGCCGGTACCCACTTTTCGGTATCATGCGCGTGCCCCCTAGATCGGCACGCGTTGGGGGCGCCGCCAGCGCACCCAGGTGGCGACGATGAGCCGCGTCACGGTGAAGGCGGTGAACACAGTGGTGATGATGCCGATGCCGAGCGTCACGGCAAAGCCGCGCACCGGGCCGGTGCCGATGTAGAACAGCACGGCGGCGGCGATGAAGGTGGTGATGTTGGAGTCGAGAATGGTGGCGAGCGCACGCGAGAAGCCGGCGTCGATGGCGTTGATCGGCGTGCGGCCGGCCCTGACCTCTTCGCGGATGCGCTCGTAGATCAGCACGTTGCTGTCGACCGCGATGCCGACGGTGAGCACGATGCCGGCGATGCCGGGCAGCGTCAGCGTGGCGTTCAAGAGCGACAGGACGCCGAAGATCATGGCGACGTTGATGGCGACCGCGATGTTGGCGAACAGGCCGAACAGGCCGTAGGTCACCAGCATGAACACGATTACCATGGCGGCGCCGACGTAGGACGACAGCTTGCCCTTGGCGATCGAGTCGGCCCCTAAGCCGGGGCCGACGGTGCGCTCCTCGATGATGGTCAGCGGCGCGGGCAACGCGCCGGCGCGCAGCAGGATCGCGAGATCGTTGGCGCTCTGCACGGTGAAGCTGCCGGAGATCTGACCGGAGCCGCCCAAGATCGGCTCGCGGATCACGGGCGCCGAGATCACCTCGTTGTCGAGCACGATGGCGAAGGGCTTGCCGACGTTCTCCTGCGTCACCTGCGCGAACTTGCGCGCGCCGCTGGTGTTGAAGCGGAACGAGACGATCGGCTCGGAGGTGCGCTGGTCGAAGCCGGGCTGGGCGTCGGTCAGGTCGCCGCCCGACACCAGCACGCGCTTCTCGACGAGATAAGGCTGCTTCGGCGCGCTCGCGCTCATCAGCAACTCGTCTTCCGGCGGCACGCGGCCTTGCGCCTGCTCGGCCGGGATCGAGACGTCGACCATGCGGAAGTCGAGCTTGGCGGTCTTGCCGAGCAGCTGCTTGAGGCGGGTCGGGTCCTGCAGGCCCGGCACCTGCACCAGAATGCGGTCGGCGCCCTGGCGCTGGATCAGCGGCTCGACGGTGCCGAGTTCGTTGATGCGGCGTTCGATGATCTGGATCGACTGCTCGACCGACTGGCGGACGCGCTCGATGATCGCGGGTTCGGTAACGGCCATGCGAATGAGATCGCCGTCGCGGCTGACGTCGAGGCTGTTCTGGCCGGAAGTGCCCAGGATGCCGCCGAGCGGCTGCGCCAGCGCGCGCAGCTTGGTGAAGGCGTTTTCGGCCGTGCTGCTGTCGCGGACGCGTACCTCGACGGTGTCGCCGCGCACGTTCAGCCCGGTATAGCCGATGCGGGCGTCGCGCAGCACGCGGCGGACGTCGTCGCGCAGGACTTCGAGCTTCTCCTTGCGCACCGCCTTGGTGTCGACTTCGAGCAGGATGTGCGAGCCGCCCTGCAGATCGAGGCCGAGCACGACATGGCGCTGCGCCCACTTCGGCCAGCTATCGACCACTTTCGGGGGGAAGAAGTTCGGCACGGCGAACAGACAGACGACGAGCGCCGTCAGCACGATCGCCGCCGCCTTCCACCGCGTGAAATAAAGCATGACGTCTCGACTTGATTGGAAACGAAAAAGCGCGGCCTAGCTGGCCGCCGCTTCGTCCTTCACGGGCTCGCCTTTGGCGCGGACGTCGGTGACCATCTGCCGCATCTGGCGGATCTTCACGCCGTCCGCGATTTCGATCTCGATCTGGTCGTCGTCGATCACCTTGGTGACCTTGCCGATCAGACCGCCATTGGTGATGATGGTGTCGCCGCGGCGCACGTTCTTGACCATTTCCTGGTGCGTCTTCACGCGCTTCTGCTGCGGGCGCAAAATCAGGAAATACATGATCACGAAGATCAGCACGAACGGCAGCAGCGACATCAGCATACCGCCGTCGCCGCCCGCCCCGCCGAACAGCGACCCTTGCGCAAATGCGGGTGTCGTAAACATCTCGTTGGTCCTCGCTTCGGTTCCAGGCGGGGGTCGAAGGGCCCAAAACCCGCCGCCATCGCCGTAAAATTCGCGCGGACTATAACCGCCGCCCGCCCAATTGCAACGCCACGGCCCCCCTCAAACCGGGCCAATTCGGGCCTTTTCCGGGCGCCCTTGCGGGGGCCACCCCACCCCGCTAAGAGCAGCGCCATTCCGGAAAGAACCCCCATGGCCAAAGCCCGCACGAAGTCGAAATCGAAGCCCGTCGCCAAATCCAAACCGGCGCCGAAAAAAGCCGCCCGGGGGCAGGACCCGTCCGCGGGCGACGTGCTGGAGCGCATCGCCAACGCGCTGGAGCGCCTGGCGCCCAAGGCCAAGGCCCTGCCCAACCTGAACGCCGCCGACGCCTTCATCTGGCACCCGGACGGACGGCTGTCGCCGGTGCCGCGCGTCAACCGCGTCGAGATGTCGCTCCTCAAGGGCGTCGACCGCGTGCGCGACCTGCTGGTGGAAAACACCGAACGTTTCGCCAAGGGCCTGCCGGCCAACAACGCGCTGCTGTGGGGCGCGCGCGGCATGGGCAAGTCGTCGCTGGTCAAGGCCTCGCACGCCAGCGTCAACGGCGACTACGCGCGCGCCAGCAAGACCGGCCCGCTCAAGCTGATCGAGATTCACCGCGAGGACATCGAGAGCCTGCCGGAGCTGATGGCGCTGACGCGCGGCTCGCGCTCGCGCTTCATCGTGTTCTGCGACGACCTGTCGTTCGACAACGACGACACCAGCTACAAGTCGCTCAAGGCCGTGCTGGAAGGCGGCATCGAAGGCCGGCCGGACAACGTGATCTTCTACGCCACCTCGAACCGCCGGCATCTTTTGGCGCGCGACATGATCGAGAACGAACGCTCGACCGGCATCAATCCCGGCGAAGCGGTCGAGGAGAAGGTGTCGCTGTCCGACCGTTTCGGCCTGTGGCTCGGCTTTCACCGCTGCAGCCAGGACGAATATCTCGCCATGGTCGACAGCTACGTGAAGCACTTTTCGATTCCCGCCGACGCAGCCGACCTGCACCGCGAGGCGCTGGAATGGTCGACGACGCGCGGCTCGCGTTCGGGCCGCGTCGCCTGGCAGTTCATCCAGGATCTGGCGGGCCGCCTGGGCGTGGCGCTGAGCTAACGAAGGCGTGCCCCGGACGCGATGCAGCACGAAGCAATAGCGTAGTGCTGCGCCCGGGACACCAAGCTGTGCCTTAAATACTGCCGAGATACTTGGTCGGATCGACCGGCGTCGACCCCTTGCGGATTTCGAAGTGCAGTTGCGGCGAGGTCACGTTGCCGGTCTGGCCGGCGTGCGCGATCGTCTGGCCGCGCTTGACGCTGTCGCCGCGCTTGACCAACAGCTCGCTGGCATTGGCATAGGCCGACACGAAGCCGTTCGCGTGGCGGATCAGCACGAGATTGCCGTAGCCCTTGAGCTCGTTGCCGGCGTAAGCGACCACGCCGTCCTCGGCGGCCTTCACCGGCGTGCCTTCCGGCACGGCGAGATTGATGCCGTCGTTCTGAGCGCCGTTCGCCGACGCGCCGAAGCCGGCGATGATGCGGCCCTTCACCGGCCAGCGGAACGACGGCATCGAACCGGTCGCTTCGGCCTGCTTGACGACGTTGTCGGCGGCGGGCGCTTCGGTCGCCATGCGCGCGGTCTGCGCCGGCACGCTCTGCACCTTCTCGACCGGCGGCGGGCCGATACGCGGCTGGGTCGCCGGCGGCATCACCGCGGTGGCGGCGGCGAGTTGAGCCGGCGCCTGACGCACGGGCGCTTGGGCTTGGTTTTGCGCTTGGGCCTGCGTGGCGCGGGCGCCGCCCGGGATGGTGATGCGGTCGCCCATCGCGACCTTGGTGTAGGGCTGGATGTTGTTGGTCTTGGCCAGCGTCGACAGCGGCACGCCGTAGCGCCGCGAAATCGCGATCAGGCTTTCGCCCGGCTGCACGACATGAACGTTGTCGGCAGCAGCCGCACGCGGCGCAGCAACCGGCGCCGGAGCGGGCGCAGCGGCGACATGCGACGCGGCCGGCGCCTGCGGCAGCGCCGACGTCGAGACGTAGCGCGGAATGACCAGGCGCTGCCCCGGGCGGACCGCGGTCGGGCTCGCGATGTTGTTGGTCTGCATGATCGCCGACGCCGGCACGCCATGCCGGCGCGCGATGGTGTCGACGGTTTCGCCCTGACCGACGGTGACCGGCGAGCCGCCATCCCAGGTCCAGTGACCGGCGGGCTTGGGCGGCGCGGCCGGCACCGAGCCGGTAATGTCGGAAGAGAGCGGCGCGCTCGGCCGGTAAGCGCCCAGCCCTGAGGAGCCCGAAGCGTAGCCGCCGTTCGAGGCCACCGTCTCGGGCCGGCTGATAGCCGGCAGCGGCTGCGACTGGACCCGGTTGGTCGGCGCGGCGCGCGTGCCGACCGAGCCGGTCGTTTCCTGCTGCGCCTGCGAGGCGTTTCGATTGTGGGAGGCTGAGTTGATCCGGGCGGAGTCCGCACAACCGGCAACGCTGGCGCCGACCAAGGCAAAGACTGCGACACGCGGCCAAACAGGCGAGCGAGACGGCACGGCGGAGCGCGACATATGGTTACTCACTCATACAAAATAGAATTAGATTTTGAACTAAAGCAGCCGGGTGTAAAAAAGCCTTTAACAATGCCGGAGCGTTACGCCCGGCCGTGCGGGCGCGACAAATACGTCACAGTTCCTGCGCTTTGCCGGGCAGCAGCGGCACGAAACGCACCGCGATCAGCTCTTCCCGGCCGATGCCGGCGGCCGTCTTGGTTAACCGCACGATGTGCTGCGGGCCGTTGTGCGGCCCCAGCGGTAACACCATGACCCCGTCATCGGCGAGTTGGTCGATTAAGGCCTGTGGCGGCTGCGCCGCCGCCGCAGTGACGAGGATGCGGTCGAACGGCGCCCGCTCCGGCAGGCCGGCCAGGCCGTCGCCGGTCACCACCTCGACATTGCCGTAGCCGAGCGCCGAAAGCCGCGTCCGCGCCTCTCCGGCCAAGGTGCGATAGCGCTCGATGGTGACGACCTCGCGCGCCAGCCGCGACAGCACCGCCGCCTGATAGCCCGAGCCGGTGCCGACCTCGAGCACGCGATGGTGCGGCCATAGCCGAAGCTGCTCGGTCATGAAGGCGACGACGTAAGGCTGGCTGATGGTCTGCCCGCAGCGGATCGGCCACGCCTGGTCGGCATAGGCTTCCGGGACGAAATCCGGCGCGACGAACCGCGTCCGCGGCACCTCGTCCATGGCGCGCAGCACGGCCGCGTCGCCGATGCCGCGCCGCCGCAGCGTCAGCAGGAACTCCATGCGGCCGACGTCTTGTTGGTGCTCCGGTGAAACCGACACGGGCAGGCCCCTCTTCGACCCTATTTTTAGCACGGTCGCGCACGATTGAGGTAAGCTCACGCCGCGCGCGATCGACGTTTTCGGTGGAATCCGGCCCGCGCGACGGGGTTGCCGGGTTCAGGAGCAGGCAATGACGGATGCCTCGGCGGTGCGTCTTTTAGTGGTCGAAGACGAATACCTCATCAGGACGCTGTTGGAAGACATGCTGGGCGACCTCGGCTACACCGTGACCGCGGCGGTCGGCACCCTTGCCGAGGCGCGCGAACTGGCGACCCGCGGCGATTTCGACGCCGCCGTCCTCGACGTCAACGTCGACGGCCATGAGATTTTTCCGGTCGCCGAGATATTGGCCGCGCGCGGCCTGCCCTTCGTGTTCGTTTCCGGCTACGGCGAAGGCAGCCTGCCGCCGAACTTCCGCGGCCGTCCCGCTTTGCAGAAGCCGTTCCAGGCCGAGCGGCTGAAAGAGACGCTCGCCGGGTTGCTGGCGGAGGCGTGATACTTCCGTCATGGCCGGGCTTGTCCCGGCCATCCACGTCTTGCTTCGTTGGTCGTCAGTAAGGACGTGGATGCCCGGCATAAAGCCAGGCATGACGGCGGAGAGGCCTTGCACAAGCCTCACCCAAAAACCGCCGCCAATTTCGTCATGAACGGCTCGTCGGTGAGATCGAGCCGCAACGGCGTCACCGAGATGCGGTTTTCGCTCAAGGCCGCGAGGTCGCTGCCGGGCGCAGCACCTGCGATGCCGCCGCGGCCGAAGGCGATCCAGTAATACGGGTTGCCGCGGCCGTCGTGGCGCGCGTCGATGCGCAGCAGTTCCTGGTCGCGCTTGCCCTGCACCGTGACCGCGAGGCCGGCGACTTGGTCCGGCGCGCAATCCGGGAAGTTCACGTTGACCAGCACATCGCGCGGCATGCCGGTTTCCATGACGCGGCGGATGACGCCGGGCGCGTGCGTGATCGCGCACTGCCACGGCGGCAGCCGCTTGGTGCTGAACGAATAAGCCTGCGACAGCGCGAACGACGGGATGCCGAGCACGGTGCCCTCCATCGCGCCGGCGACCGTGCCGGAATAAGTGACGTCTTCGGCGGCGTTGCGGCCGCGGTTGACGCCGGACAGCACCAGGTCCGGCGGTTCCGGCACGATGTGGCGCACGCCCATGATGACGCAATCGGTCGGCGTGCCCTTGACGGCGAAGTGGCGCGGGCCGATTTCGCGCAGCCGCAACGGATCGTTGAGCGACAGCGAGTGCGACACGCCGGACTGGTCGCTCTCGGGCGCGACCACCCAGACGTCGTCCGACAGCGCGCGGGCGATCTCTTCGCAGGCGGCGAGCCCCGGCGCGTGAATGCCGTCGTCGTTGGTGACAAGGATGCGCATTGTTTTCTTTCTCGTGTCCCGGGCGCAGCGCAGCATGAAATGATGCGCTGCAGACCCGGGATCCCGGTTACGTCAAAAGAAAGCTGGGTCCCGGATCAGCGGTGCACCGCAAGCGCGCTGCACCGCGTCCGGGACACGAACCCTACTTCCTCTCAATCTTCGTCATGCCGCCCATATACGGCTTCAACACGTCCGGCACGAGGATCGAGCCGTCTTCCTGCTGGTAGTTTTCCATCACCGCGACCAGCGCGCGGCCGACGGCGACGCCGGA
>CAYJPU010000149.1:0-8615 GCA_964372105.1 uncultured Undibacter sp. | reverse complement strand
CGGCGGCGCGGATCTGGTTGCCGCGGGTGGCGGCGAGCGCCGCCGTCAGCAGCGGATACTCGATTTCCCGCAAGATCCGGTGATAGAGGCCCGCCGGCGGCAGGCCGTCCTCGAAACCGGAAAAATACGCCGACAGGTGCCGTTCGACCGCCGCGCTCAGGCTCTCGTCGGAGCGCTGCTCCTCGCCGCCCGCCGGCAGCACCGGCTGAGCGAGTTCGGCCTCGACGACGGCCGCGCTGATGGTCTCCTGCGGATAAAGCGCCGCCAGGCGACGGGCGAGGTTTTCCAGTTCGCGCACGTTGCCCGGCCAGCGATGGCGCTTGAGCCGGTCGAGCGCGGCCTGGTCGATCTGCTTGGCCGGCAGGCCCTCGCGTTCGGCCTGCGCGAAGAAGTGCCGGATCAGATCGGCGATGTCCTCGGTGCGCTCGCGCAGCGGCGGCAACCGCAGCGGCACGACGTTGAGACGGAAGAACAGGTCCTCGCGGAACAAGCCCTGCTGGATGAGCTGGCGCAGGTCCTTGTTGGTGGCCGCGACGATGCGCACGTCGCTCTTGATCGGCGTGCGGCCGCCGACGGTAGTGTATTCGCCCTGCTGCAACACGCGCAGCAGACGGGTCTGCGCCTCCATCGGCATATCGCCGATTTCATCGAGGAACAGCGTGCCGCCTTCGGCCTGCTCGAAGCGGCCGGCGCTGCGGGTGTTGGCGCCGGTGAAGGCGCCCTTTTCGTGGCCGAACAACTCCGATTCAATCAGGTCGCGCGGGATCGCCGCCATGTTGATGGCGACGAAGGTGCCGGCGCGCCGCTTGCCGTAGTCGTGCAACGCGCGCGCCACCAGCTCCTTGCCGGTGCCGGATTCACCCGAGATCATCACCGTCAGGTCGGTCTGCATCAGCCGCGCCAGCACGCGGTAGATTTCCTGCATCGCCGGCGAACGGCCGACCAGCGGGATGGAGTCGAAATCCTCGGTCTTGGCGGGCGCCGGGCGCTTCTCCTTCGGCTCCGACAGCGCGCGGCCGACAATGCCGATCAATTCCTTCAGGTCGAACGGCTTCGGTAGATATTCATAGGCGCCGCGCTCGGACGCACGGATCGCGGTCATGAAGGTGTTCTGCGCGCTCATGACGATGATCGGCAGATCGGGCCGCGCCTTGCGGATACGCGGGATCAGGTCGAAGGCGTTTTCGTCCGGCATCACCACGTCGGTGATGACCAGATCGCCGTCGCCCTGGCTGACCCAACGCCACAACGTCGCGGCGTTGCCGGTCGAGCGCACTTCGTAGCCGGCACGCGACAAGGCTTGGTTGAGGACGGTGCGGATCGCGGCGTCGTCATCCGCGACAAGAATGCTTCCCGTCGGCATGTGTTACCTCACGGGCTCTGGACGGACGGGCGCATCGTCGATGACGCCGTCGCCACTGTAGATGGGCATCAGCACGCGGAAGGTCGTCCGCCGCGGCTGCGATTCACATTCGATGATGCCGCCGTGGTCGCCGACGATCTTGGCGACCAGCGCGAGGCCGAGCCCGCTGCCGGTGCGCTTGGTCGTGACGAAGGGATCGAACAGATGCGGCATCAGATCCTCGGGCACGCCCGGGCCGTTGTCCTTGACGCAAAACTCGAGCGGCAGCGACACGCGCGCGCGGCTGCCGGGCATCGACAGGCGCACACCCGGCCGGAACGCGGTGGTAAGCTGGATTTCGCCGTCCGTGGCATTCTCGCCGATGGCCTCCGCGGCATTCTTCACGAGATTGAGGAAGACCTGCACCAGTTGATCGCGGTTGGCGAGCACCGGCGGCAGCGAAGGATCGTACTCTTCGACGAATCTGATGTGGCTGGCAAAGCCGGTCTGCGCCAGCCGCTTCACATGGTCGAGCACGACATGGATGTTCACCGGCTCGCGCTCGACCGGACGCTCGTCGGCGAACACCTCCATGCGGTCGACCAGCTTCACGATGCGGTCGGTCTCGTCGCAGATCAATTTGGTCAACGAGCGGTCGTCGTCGTCCGCCGACTGTTCGAGCAGTTGCGCGGCGCCGCGAATGCCCGACAGCGGGTTCTTGATCTCATGCGCCAGCATGGCGGCGAGCGCGATCACCGAACGCGCGGCGCCGCGATGCGTGAGCTGGCGGTCCATCTTGTCGGCGATGGTGCGCTCCTGCAGCATCACCACGACATGGCCGTCGTATTCCGGCAGCGGCGCGACGTGCAGATCGACCAGCCGTTCGCCGGGATTGCGCGGGGTCGCGAGATCGACCTTGTATTCGTTGACCGCCGAGCCGCGCTGCCGCACCTGCTCGACCAGCGCCAGCAGCGGCGAGCCGAACGGCACCAGCTCGCGCAGCATGTGCCGGCGCAGCACCGCGATCGACGCTTCGAAAAACTGTTCGGCCGCCGCGTTGGCGTCGGCGATGCGGCCGTCCGGCGCCACCATGATCACCGGATGCGGCAACGCATGCAGCATGGCGTCGGCGGTCGAAAGAACGGGGGCTGAGACGGCATGGGCGCGGCTCATGCGGCGGCTCTCCAGGCAAAATCGTCATAGGCGTCGGCGAGATAGCGCTGCGCCTCTACCGGCTGCTCGGCGGTCAGCACGCGCACGCGGTGCTGCTTCAGCACCTCGGGCGCGACCCCGGCGCTTTCCGCGGCGCAATCGAGCGCCCAGCCGAGATGCTTGCGGGCATGACGGCGGCCGATACGCGCGCCGTGATGCGCGATCATTTCGTCGTAGAGCGTCGCGATCAGGCTCGCCTGCTCGGCCAGCGACGGGTCCTGCTCGCGCTCGCCGGTGGCGAGGAAGCGCGCCGCCTGCCCGGCGAACCACGGCCGCCCCTGCGCGGCGCGGCCGACCATCACGGCGTCGGCGCCGGACGCGTCGAGCGCGTTCCGCGCGTCGTCGAACGAGCGGATGTCGCCATTGACCACGACCGGCACGCCGACGGATTGCTTGACCGCGCGAACGGCCGACCAATCGGCGGCGCCGGTGTAGAACTGACAACGCGTGCGGCCATGCACGGTGATCATGCGGATGCCGGCGGCTTCGGCGCGGCGCGCGAGCGCCGGGGCGTTGATGGTGGCATGGTCCCAGCCGAGCCGCATCTTCAGCGTGACAGGCACGCGCACCGCGCCGACCGTCGCCTCGATCAGCGTCAGCGCATGATCGAGGTCGCGCATCAGCGCCGAGCCGGACGCGCCGTTGGTCACCTGCTTGGACGGGCAACCCATGTTGATGTCGATGACCTGCGCGCCTTGCGCCTCGGCGATGCGGGCGCCCTCGGCCATCCAGCGCGGCTCGCAACCGGCGAGCTGCACGACGTGGATGCCGATGCCGCTGCCCTCGCTGCGGACGGCGGCCTCGCGCTCGCCGCGGGCGAGGCCGGCGCAGGCGGTCATCTCGGACACCACCAGGCCCGCGCCCAGGCGCTCCGCCAGCCGGCGGAACGGGGCGTCGGTAATGCCGGACATCGGCGCCAGAACCACGCGGTTCGGCAGCGCGATGTCGCCAATCCGAACCGGATTGGCCCGATCGGAGGTATTCTCAACTGGAGTGGAAAGCATGCCTAGCATTTAGGCGCGACCCTTTCGATGCCCAGAGTTTAGCCAATCTCGCTAAAGGTGCAAGTGCTGCACTGCAAAATAATGTGCATGCATGGGAAGCGTGCGAAAGCGTCATGCGTTTGCGCCGGCGCCAGAACCGGGTAAAGCCTTGACCCAAAGGGAGAACCGCAATGGCGCAAATTGCAGCCGTCGTCGTCGCCGCCGGGCGTGGGGTGCGCGCGGGCGGCGATATGCCGAAGCAATTCAGGCGGATCGGCGGCGAAACCGTCCTGCGCCGGACCTTGTCCATGCTCGTGGACGTGCCGAATCTCAACCTGCTTCAGCCGGTGATCCGGGCCGAGGATCGCGCCCTGTTCCAGGAAGCGACCGCAGCGATCGCGGCCAAGATGCTGCCCGCGGTACCGGGCGGCGCCACGCGCCAGGCCTCGGTGCGCGCCGGCCTGGAAGCGCTGGAACCGCACGCGCCCGACATCGTGCTGATCCACGACGCCGCCCGCCCCTTCGCCAGCGTCGCTTTGACCGAGCGCGCCATCGCCGCTTCGCAACTGACGGGTGCGGCCATTCCCGGGATCGCCGTCACCGACACGATCAAGACCGTCGATGCACAGGGCCTGGTCGGCGAAACGCTCGACCGTGGCACGCTGCGCGCCATCCAGACGCCGCAGGCCTTCGCCTTCAAGCCGCTGCTGGCCGCGCACCGCCGCGCGGCGCTAGAGGGCCGCGACGACTTTACCGACGACGCCGCGCTCGCCGAATGGGCCGGCATGAAGGTTGCGGTGTTCGAGGGCGAACCGGGTAACATCAAGATCACCAACGCGGAGGATTTCATGCGCGCGGAAGCGATGCAGGCGGCCCAGTTGAGCGACGTGCGCACCGGCACCGGCATCGACGTGCATGCCTTCGGCCCCGGCGACCACGTCGTCATCGGCGGCCTGCGCATCCCGCACACGCAGGCGCTGACCGGCCATTCGGACGCCGATGTCGGCCTGCACGCGCTGGTCGACGCCATCCTCGGCGCCTTGGCCGACGGCGACATCGGTTCGCATTTTCCGCCCAGCGACCCGCAATGGAAGGGCGCGGCCTCCGACCGCTTCTTCACCTTCGCGGTCGACCGCGTCAAAGCCCGCGGCGGCATGATCGCGCACCTCGACCTGACGATCGTCTGCGAACTGCCGAAGATCGGTCCGCACCGCGACGCGCTGCGCGCAAACATCGCCCGGCTCGCCGGCATCGATGTGACCCGCGTGGCGGTCAAGGCGACGACCAGCGAGAAGCTCGGCTTCACCGGCCGCGGCGAAGGCATCGCCGCCTACGCTACCGCGACGGTGCGGCTGCCTTGGAACTGACCATGAGCGACGACCTCCATCGCATTGCGGCCGCGGTCCTCGACATCTGCCGTGCGCGCGGGCTGAAAGTCGCGACCGCGGAATCCTGCACCGGTGGGCTGGTGGCCGGCGCGTTGACCGAAATCGCCGGCTCGTCCGCCGTCGTGGACCGCGGCTTTGTCACCTATTCGAACGATGCCAAACAGCAGATGCTCGGCGTACCGGCCGCCACGATCAAAGATTTCGGTGCGGTCAGCCGCGAAACCGCCGAAGCGATGGCGCGCGGCGCATTGCACCATTCCGGTGCGGACGTCGCCGTTGCCATCACCGGCATCGCCGGTCCCGGTGGCGGCAGCGCCGACAAGCCGGTCGGCCTCGTGCACTTCGCCGCGGCCACGCGCGCGGGTGCCATGATCCGTGCCGAAAAGCGCTACGGCGACATCGGCCGCGCCCAGGTGCGCCACGCCTCGGTGTTGCAGGCCTTGGCGATGCTGCAGCACCTCGCGGAACAGCAAGAGCCGAAGGCGCCGGCGTGACGCCAGCCTGGTCGCTGAACGGTTAGCGGTTGAGATCGGCCAGCGGCGTGAAGATCGCTTCCCGCATCAGATCGTTGGCGCTCTTGCCGCGATGACGTTCCGACAACGCGGCGATGCCGGCGAGCATGTGGGTGATCTGGTCGAAGTCGTGGCTGTGCATGTTGATCGGGGCCCTTCGGCGCCTTGATGCGCACGAGCACCGCCTTCGGCACTTCGACGACCCGGCCCGTGATCAGCGGGTTGAGCGGGACCTCTTCCAGGTTGGCCCAGCGGGGCATCGGCATGGCGTCTCCCCTCGTGCACTTGGCGTGCGTTTCGGGAAGACTAAGCCAATTCGTGCGCGCATAGACTAACTTCTATTTTGCGGTCGCGGCGTCCCAGCCCTTGGGCAACTTGTGCGCGATACCCTTGTGGCAATCGATGCAGGTCTGTCCCTTGTCGGCCGCGGCCTTGTGCATGCGCTGGGCCGGGCGAACCTGCTTGTCGAAGTCCATCGACTCCATCGCATGGCAATTGCGGCACTCGCGCGAGTCGGAGGCCTTCATCGTCTGCCAAACGTGCTGCGCCAACGCCAGGCGGTGCGTCTCGAACTTCTCCGGCGTGTCGATTGTCCCTATGGCCTTGTGGAACAGTTCGTTCGTGGCCTCGATCTTTCTCTTGACCTTGTAGATCCATTCCTTTGGCACATGGCAGTCGGAGCACGTCGCACGCACGCCGGTTCTGTTGGTGAAATGCACCGTCTCTTTCAGTTCCTTGTAGACCGTGTCGCGCATCTCGTGACACGAGATGCAAAAAGACTCCTTATTCGACAATTCCATCGACCAGTTGAAAGCGCCCCAGAACAGGACGCCACCGATGCCGCCAACAACGAGCAGCGCGAGCAGCGAGAAGCGGGCGCTCGGCCGACACGCTATGGTCCATACGCGTGCAATGAATCCCTTCTTAGAAGGGTCGCCGGTCCGTTCGCTCATGAGTAGCCCCCAGCTTGAAAAGCCGACCCGCCCAAAGGGGCGGGCCGGAGAAGAAAACTGCGCGGCTATTTCAAGGTCATAGCCTTGATGTCGGCATCGACCCCGATGCCGAGCGTTTGCGGGAAGGAGACATGATGAAAGCGGGTGGTCACGTTGTCGTCGTGCACGGCGAACCCGACCGTGTACTTGCCGCCAACCTTCATGACCTTGTCGTCGGCCGGATGGCCGGTGTCGAGCTTGCGGCGCCAGATCAGCGTATAGGTGCCGTCCTTCCAGGAGCCAAAGGTGGCGTCGTTGTCGGCGGCCGACCCCTTGGCGTCGGCGCGGCTGACCAGCCGGCCCGGCAGGATGTCACCCTCCTTCCAATCGGCGTTCGGATCGAACGGCACGGCGTTCGCTCCCTTGACGATCGCACCCGGCTTGGCGGGATTGCCGATGTCCTCGGCGCGGAGCGCCTTGGCGCCAACCTTGGCGGCGTCGAACATGTTGAGCGGCGTCATGGTCTTGCGATCGACGTTCCAAGAGAACGGGTTCTTGCCCTCGTCGAACAGGCGGGACTCAAGCACATAGCCGTCGTCGGACATGTTCACCGCGGCAGAGCGGTTGACGCGCCACTGCATGAGATCGAGGAAGCTGCCTTCGGCCTTGAGCTTCACGATCTCTTCTTTCGACTTGGTCTTGTCCCAGCTCGCCGCCGCATCGGTGCGGGTCGACGCGAGATATTTCCGAATCTCATTTTCTTTCCAGCCGGCATCGCCGAAAATTGGGTGTTTCTTGACCGCATCGGCGGACGCCGTATTGGGCGCGTCGCGCATGCCGCCATGGCAGGTCAGCCAGCAACCCTGCTGGGCGAACAAAGGCACCTTGCCGTCGTCGAGCATGATCGAGAAGCGGTCTTCGTAAAGCGCAGGTTGTTCGCCCGCCCTGACCGCCTTGTCGTTGCGATCATGGCCGTACCATTTCCAGGCTTTGCCATCGTAGCGCACATAGTCGTGCATGCGCCCTTCGCGGTTCGCGTTCGTCTTCCATTGGAAGCGGAAATAGACGAATTCGGCGTCGTGAGCCGCCTGCACGGCAACATCGATGGTGCCGTTCTTGCCGGCGATGGGTGTGGGTTCGATGCCGCCGCCTTTGACCAGCTTGTTGCCGAGATCTTTCTCGTCGCCTTCGTGACAGGACAGACAGGCCTTGCCTTGCGCGACCTGCTTGTCGCCCTTCTTGTGATCCGCGGTGAGCAACCATTCATAGGTCGACTGACCGGGATAGAACAACGTGATCGACTTGCTGGGGATCTTCGGCCAATCGATCGTCTGCGGGTCGGCGGCGAAGGAGAAGCTCGCATGAGCAAGAGTGACGCTCGCAACTACTGCAATCTTGATGGTAGTCGGCCTCATGGCACTCTCCCATCTTAATAAATACACGATGCGGCTTAGCTGCATACAATGTAACTAAATTAATATGGTAACTTTCCTGCTTGCGATCATTGACGCAGGTCAAAGCTCACGGCTTTTTTGGATCTATTCGGAACATGCATATTCAATCAAAATAACGGAGCGCCGATTGGCAGCGGCCGACCGGCGTCCTGGACGACGACTAAGCCGTCTTTCGGCCATACACCTTATCGGCCCGCTGCTCGAAGGCGACGGCAAAGCGGCGGAACGCCGTGTCGAACATCGCGCCCATCAGAATCGCCAGCGTGCGGCTCTTGAATTCGTAGTCGATGAAGAACTCGACCTCGCAGGAATCCTCGCCCGTCGGCTTGAAGGTCCAGCGGTTCTGCATGCGGCTGAACGGCCCGTCGAGATATTCGACCAGGATGGAGAGCTTCGGCCGGTCGAGCGTGACTCGGCTGGTGAAGGTCTGGCGCACCAGCTTGTAGGCGACCGTCATCTCGGCGACGACCACATTGATACCTTCGCTCTTCTCGGCGCGGCTGCGCACGCGCATGCCGGCGCACAGCGGCACGAACTGCGGATATTTCTCCACGTCCGCGACCAAGTCGAACATGTTCGACGCGACGTGGCGCACGCGGCGCTTGCTGGAGAACTGCGGCATGCTCTCTTATTCCTCCCCTGCAAGGGGAGGGTCGACGCGTGAGCGCAGCGAACGCGTCGGGGTGGGGTAAGCTTGTCGTCGAGGCGAGAGCCCCCGGCGCGGCGCGCCGGCCCCCCCCCGGGGGGGGGGGGGGTTTGTAGGGAGGCGGGGCCCGCGCCGGTTTTTGCGGG
>CAYJPU010000148.1:0-8664 GCA_964372105.1 uncultured Undibacter sp. | reverse complement strand
AAGCGGCGGCGCGGCGGGCATGTCCTGCGCGCCGGCGGCAGTGGCCGCAAGCCCGAGAACGACGGAAAGAAGGGCGATGCCTGTCCTGGCCATGAGAGCGCCTAATGAGAGCACCTAATGAGAGTACCTAAGCCTGTCGCCTGCCGGCTACTCGCCGCCGGCGTTCTTCGCTACACTTGCCGCCTCGTTCCATCCAGCCGCGCGGGGAAAATACCATGCGATGGGTTTATCTGGCGGTGATCATCCTGTTTGCGGGCGCCACGGTCGTGTTCGCCGTGCAGAACTTCCAAAGCGTCACGATGGCCTTTCTCGGCTTCAGCATTCACCTGCCGCTGGCGCTGATGGCGGTCGTCGTCTATCTGCTCGGCATGGCGACGGGCGGCAGTCTGTGGGCTTTGCTGCGCCGTTCGTTCGCAGGGGCGCAGCTCTGACGCGGACGGCCCTTAAGTGCGCTCGCGATACAGCCCCCACACCGCCACCAGCGCGGTGAGCGTCGCCAGCAGGAACAGCCCCGACAGCAACGGCCCCTCGACCCCCCACTGCATGTAGCGCGCGAGGTCGTAGAGCACATAGGCCGCGAAGGTGAAGGCGAGCCCGTAGAGATACGGTCTGCCTTGCGCCGCCGCCAGCGCGGCGATGACCGCGACGGCGGCCTCCAAGACGATCGAGATAATGAGCATGGTCATGTCAGGCGCCCTCTCTCTGTGACGCGCCGCCTGTCACACAGCGCGGCGTGCGGAATTCAAAACGGTACGTCGAGAATATGACCGTCGGTGATCGTGCTGGACACGTCGGCGTCCATGTCGCGGATCATCTCAATCTCGGGCGAAGTCTCAGTGGGCGAGACTGGCGTCGGCGCCAGACCCATTGGCTTCGACACCATGTCGCGATAGGTCTTCATCGCCGTCTCGTCGCCGACCAGCACGCATTTGCAGAAGTCGGGATCGGAATAGACGTAATAGCGCTTGCCCGCCGCGGTGCGCGCGACGAATTTGCGCGGCGGCAACAGGCGCGCGTGCTTGAGCTTTTCCGCGGTATCCGCGCGCCGCATCTTGAAGCCGGCGTTCTCCAGCTTCATGTCGGTGCTTTCCTGGCTGGCCGCGGCCGGATCGGCGAGCAGGCCGAGCGCCAGAACTACCATCGTGCCTGCGCTTTTCAACGTCATGTTGATCACCGTCTCGGTTGCAACTTACGTATGGTTACATGTAGTTACAGATCGCTCTCACTCGTGCCGCCGCAACGCAAGTCCTGCTTGCGCCGCCACTCCCTGCGTGCGCAATATGCATCGCCATCATATGGCTACTACCACTGTGTGTATTGGCTCCGTCACAATAGACGTGACTCCCGCATCCCGCGATCGGCATCTCATGCTTTACGCAGACACGATTGATTTGGCCGGCTCGCCTCCCGCGGAGATCGCCGTCGTCAACACCCACGGCGTCGTCGTGCGCCACAACCACAAATGGGATGAGACGGCCCGCGTCGGCCTCCTGGCGCCCAAGCCCGCGGGCTGGAACTATTTCACCGAATGCGAGGTGGCCGCTGCGCGCGGCAATCCCGATGCGCCGCGCATACTCGCCGGGTTGCGCCGCGTGCTGGCGGGCGAGACGCCGACGTTCTTCTCGACCTATGTCTGCCCGTTCCTGCATCATTGGTATCAGGTCATGGTCTCGACCTTCACCGCCGAGGGCGAGCGCCACGCCGTCATCATGCATGCCGACGCTTCGTCGCTGCAGGTCGATGCGCTCACCGGCCTCGCCAACCGCGCGATGTTCGAAGCGCAACTCGCGCTCAATCTCGTGCTGGCGCGCGAGTCGGGCCAGCGCACCGGCGTCATCTTCGTCGACATCAACGATCTGAAGGCGATCAACACCATGCACGGCCATCTCGTCGGCGACGAGGCCGTCAAGGCGATCGGCGCCGCGTTGGTCAAGGTCGTCGGCGCCGACAGCGTGGTCACGCGTCTCGGCGGCGACGAGTTCGGCGTCGTGCTGCCGGTCAGCCACGATACGCTGATGGAGCCTCGGCTGCGGCTGGCGCTCAAGACCGGCATCAACTGCTCGATCGGAACCAGCCGCCGGCCGGTGATGATCTCCGCCAGCGTCGGCGCCGCGTACTATCCGACCGACGGCGTCACCCCGCGCGAGCTGCTCGCGGCCGCCGACAAGTCGATGTACGGGCAGAAACGCGCCGCCTCGGTCGCCTGAGCCCAAGCGCGCCCCGGGAGACGGAATGTCATGCTCACGCTCTATTACGCGGCCGGCACCTGCTCGCTCGCGACCCACATTGCGCTGATCGACGCCGGCGCGCGTTACGAAACCGTGCGCATCAGCTTCGCACGGCAGGACCAGAGCAAGCCGGACTATCTGGCCATCAATCCGAAGGCGCGCGTGCCGTCGCTGGTCACCGAGCACGGCGTGCTCACCGAGACGCCGGCGCTGCTCGCCTATGTCGCGCAGCGCTTTCCGGAGGCGAAGCTGGCGCCGCTCGACGATCCTTTTGCGTTTGCGCGCGCGCAGGAGTTCAACAGCTATCTGTGCTCGACCGCGCACGTCGCGCATGCCCACCGCATGCGCGGCACACGCTGGGTCGATCCCGCCGACACCGCGGCCATCGCCGCCATGCAGCGCCGCGTGCCGTCCTCGGTCACCGCGATCTTCGAATTGATCGACAGCAAGATGTTGAAGGGGCCTTGGGTGCTCGGCGACACCTACAGCATCTGCGACGCTTACCTGTTCACGCTGTCGCAATGGCTGGAAGGCGACGGCGTCGACCTCGCCGGCATCCCCAAGGTGCGCGACCACCGCGCCCGCATGGGCGAGCGCGCCGCCGTCAAGCGCGCCATCGCCGAAGAGACCGTGCCCGCCTCGGCGTGAGGCGGCCGGCGCGGCGGTAGGGCACGCTTTTCGGGTTCCGCCATTGCACCCGGCTGTCGAAGGCCGCACACTTTGCCGCGCGCGGCACACGACTGGTTCCCTCTGAGGCCCGCAGGCGTTTGCCATGAAGAAATTCGGCGGCCCGGCGGCCATCGCCGCTCTCCTGTCGTTCAACGCCGGCGTGGTCGACACCGCGGGTTTTCTCGGCCTGCAGGGTCTGTTCACCGCGCACGTCACCGGCAATTTCGTCACGCTCGGCGCGGCGCTCGCGCTCGGCCACCACGGCATCGTCAACAAGATCCTGGCGCTGCCGGAGTTCGTCGTGACGGTGGCGCTGGCGCGGCTCGCCGGCTTCGCCATGCGCAAGCGCGGCTGGCCGGTGCTGCGGATCTTCCTCATCGCCGAGGTCGCGCTGCTGGCTTTGTTCTGCGTGCTCGCGGTGGTCTACGGCCCGTTCCCCGACGCCGATACGCCAATCGCGCTGGCCACCGGCTTCGCCGGCGTCGCCGCCATGGCGCTGCAAAACGCCGTGCAGCGCGTGCACCTCTCCAGCCTGCCGCCGACCACGCTCATGACCGGCAACACCACCCAGGCGACCATCGACGCCGTCGACCTCATGACCGGCGGCGCGCTCCCGCAAAGGGACGCGATCCGCAGCCGTTTCGGCCAATTGGCCTTCGGGATTTTCACCTTCGCCGCCGGCTGCGCGGTGTCGGCGGTGCTGTACTGGCTGGTCGGCTTCTGGTGCCTGGCGCTGGCGGTATTGGTGGGCGCGGTGGCGGCGGCGATGCGGGCGAAAACCTGATGCCGCACGCGCCAAAGCCCGATGTCACGACGTCACACGCTTGAATAAAACGCCGCCGTCTTCATACCGGATTCCTAAGTTTCCCGAAGCATCCTACAGTGGACGAACCGAACCGCTTGATGGACCGCCCAATGGACCGCCTTATGCGCCGCCTCGGATGCCTTCTCTGCTTCGTCGTGCTTGCGGCCGCGGCGCCCGCCGCCGCGCAGGCGCTGTTCGGCCGGATCCCGGCGCCGACCATCGCCGACGTCGATCCCGGCGTCGACGACACCGGACGCGATGCCGAGCTGCCGCCCGAGCTGCGCCGGACCTCGGTGTTCTACCGCGCCGACCATCCGCCGGGCACGATCATCGTCAACACCAACGACCGCTTCCTCTACCTCGTCATGGGCAATAACGTCGCGCTGCGTTACGGCATCGGCGTCGGCCGCGACGGCTTCCAGTGGGGCGGCGTTCACAAGATCAGCCGCAAGGCCGAGTGGCCGGACTGGACGCCGCCGGCCGAGATGATCGCGCGCCAGCCTTATCTGCCGCGCTGGATGGCGGGCGGCCCGGGCAATCCGATGGGCGCGCGCGCGCTCTACATCGGCACCACCGTCTATCGCATCCACGGCACCAACGCGCCGCAGACCATCGGCGAGGCGGTGTCGTCCGGCTGCTTCCGGCTGGTCAACGACGACGTCACCGATCTGTATCAGCGCGTGCCGGTCGGCACCAAGGTGGTCGTGCAGCATAAATAGGCGCGGGCGACCGGTAACGAACGTCGGTCATGTCGCCGGTTTCGTGCGCCGGACTTACGCCGCCGGCTGCTCGCCGTGTTCGATCGTGATTTCCGGCGGCAGCGTCGCGCCCAGCGCCGCGTGCAGATAGCAGGTCCGGGCCGCGACGGTCATGAGCTTCTCGTAAGCGTCCTCGCCCGCGTCGCCGTTGAGGAAGAGATGCGTGTCCACCGGCTCGGCGCTGCCGGTCCAGCCGCCGGCAGGCGAGCCGGCGAGCGCGTAGGGCGATGTCTGCACCACGCGCACGCCGCGGATGTTCAGCTTCTGATGCTCGATGTAGCGCAACAACTGGGTGATGTAGCAGAACACGATGCCGGCGCTGGTGAGCGCCAAGCCGCACGGCGCGCTGTCGGCGCCGGCGCGCTCGTCGGAGCGGATGGCGAAGTGGCTGGTGCGCGGGAAACCGAGCCGCACCACTGTCTCGGTCACGCCGGCCGGATCGAGCAGGCGGCAATTTCCCCACACGTCGATGACGACACGGCCCTTGGTCTCGGCGGCCTGATAAACGAAGTCGCCCTGCGTGGTCTGGCCGGTCTTGACGACGAGATCGCGCGCGGCGGCAGCGCCGTCGAGCGGCGCCGGCGGCCTGCGATAGGTGACAAAGGGATCGGCGGCGTCCGGCGCGTGCGACGGCGGCAGGCTCGTGACCTGGCGGCGGCGGCCGTTCACGTAAAGCGCGAACGTGTTGGTCAGCGCGCCACGCATGGTGGCGAGCGCGGGCGAGGCCTGCGCCGCATCCCGCACCAGCGCGTCGATCTGCGCCGAGCTTGCCGGCGACGCGGCGCGCACCTTGATCCGGGCCGGCTCGGCGGCGCCGACGCCGGTGCCCTGGAAGAACGAGCCGGTCATCGAATAGCGGTTGTGCACTTCGATAGCGAGGTCCTGAATCGCGATGGCGTGGGCGCGCGCGCCGGCGAGAATGCGGTTGGCGAGATCGCCGGTGAGGCCGGCGCTGTAGAAGCCGAGCGGAAACGGCGCGAGATCGGTGCCTTTGAGCTGGGCGCCCTCGTCGCTCACCAGCCGAAAGGCGCTGCCGCCGGCGCCTTCGCGCACCACGCATTCCTTCTGGTGTCCGCCGATCTGCCGCGCTTCGGCGAGGAACACGTCGCGCCCTGTGCCGGCTGCGACCAGCGCGGACCGCGTCTGGCCCTGCCGCACCTTGAAGGCCAGCGGAAAGCCCGAGCTTTCGATCGATTCACCCTGCGTCATGGCTTTCCTCTTCGGTCAACGAGGACAATGAAGATGCCCCGGACAATAGCGGGCCGCGTTCATGGCGGCGACGGCGGTGCCGGCGCGCGTCAATCCCACAGATTGTAGCCGGCCCACTTCGACTCCGGGATTTCCTCGCCGATGGTGTACTTGAACGACAGCACCTTCATGTGCTCGTCGTCGGCGGCGCAGGTGTAAGTCAGCGCGTACCATTTCTTGCGGCTGCGGAAGGCCGCGCCCTTGGCCTCGATGCTGTGGCCGGTGACGCGCGGTTCCGCGCGCGCGCCCGCGACCGCGCGGTCCGGCCGGTACTCGTTCGAGTCCTTCCGGATGTGGGTCATCGCGGTGTAGTCGCAGAGCTGCTCGAGCCGCACGCCCGGGTCGAGCATCTTCAGGCTGCGCTCGAACCGCGCCTCCTGGCCGGCGGATTTCGACTTCTGCGCCTCGGCGGTCGAGACATAGCCCGTCAAAACTTGGCCCGTCAAAACCAATGCCGTGACCATCGTGGCCCCGCCGAGCGCGCACAGCCGCATGCAATCGTCCTCCTCGAGGCCCGGGACCCCGGGCATTTACCGGGGCTCGAAATCGATAAGCAACCGGCGGGCGGCGCTTGTCCCACGCAAAAGTGGCGGGAGCGCGGACAAAACGCAGCGTTTTGCGTCCCGGCAACGCGCGCGGCCGGCGTTCAGCTGTATTTCGGGTCGCGCTCGAGCAGCTCGACGGAGACGCCCTCGGGCGCGCGCAGAAAGCAGATTCGGATGCCCGGCCGCGGGCTGTGCGGCTCCTTGGTGAACTGGACGCCCTTCTCCTTGAGGTCGGCGACGAAGGCGTCGAGATCGGTGACGTAGAGCCCGATATGGTCGAGCCCGCGATAGGGCGTCTTCGGCGCCGGGTTCACGCCCTCGCCCGGCGTCACGCCGGCGATGAAGATCATGGCGCCGCCGAGCTTGAGGTCGATGCGCGGCTTGCCCTGCTGCATCGTGCGGATCACGTCGGCCCCTAACATGCGCTCGAACCATTGCGCCATGGCCTCCGGATCGGGCGTGCGCAGATGAACGTGATCCCAGGTGATACGCGCCATGGCCCGTGCTCCGTTTCGTTTTGCGCTGGCCCTATAGGACACGCGGGCGCGGCGCTGGCAACGGGAGTCGGCGCGCCGCCGGTTTTCATCATGCCGAAGAACAAATTTCGTCCTGCCCCCTTGCCTTCACGAGGCTGGCGGCGATCATGCGCTCAACATAAACGCCGCGCGCCGGTCTACGGCGCACGCAAAACTATCGGGGAAACAATGTTCCGCACCACCAACCGCCGCAGCTTCCTGCGGCTTTCCGCCGCCGCGCTGGCGACGCCAGCGCTGCCAGGCCTCGCCTTCGCCGACGCATGGCCCAAGGACAAGCCGATCCGCGCCATCGTACCGTTCAGCGCCGGCAGCACCATCGACATCATCGGCCGCATCGTGCTCGACCCGGTGTCGCGCCAGATCGGCCAGACCATCGTGTTCGAGAACCGCGGCGGCGCCGGCGGCAGCATCGGCTCGGCGCAGGTCGCCAAGGCCGAGCCGGACGGCTACACGCTCTTGGTCAACGCCGCCGCGCATTCCGGCGCGCCGGCCGCCTATCCCAACCTGCCCTACGACGCGTCCAAGGACTTCGCCGCCATCGCCTGCTTCGGCAGCGTGCCGAACGTGCTGCTGGTCGCGCCGTCGAAGGGCATCAAAACCGTCAAGGAGTTCGCCGCCAAGGCGAAGGAAGGCAACATGACCTACTCCTCGGCCGGCGTCGGCAGCGCCACCCATTGGGCGGCCGAACGCTTCCGCGTCAGCGCCGGCTTCAAGGGCACGCACGTGCCGTTCCGCGGCGGGCCGGAGGCGCTCACCGAAGTGATGACCGGCCGCGTCGATTTCGTTTTCATGGGCATCTCGTCCGGCCTGCCCTTCATCAACGACGGCAAGCTCATTCCGCTGGCGGTCAGTTCCGCCAAGCGGTCGCCGACGCTGCCGAACGTGCCGACCACGCTCGAAGCCGGCTTCGCCAATTCCGACTACAACTACTGGACCGGCCTGCTGGCGCCGGCCAAGACGCCGAAGGCGATCATCGACCGGCTGCACGCCGAAGTGACCAAAGCGCTGGCGCTGCCGGACGTGAAGGAGAAGCTCGCCAAGCAGGGCGTCGAGCCGGCGCCGCTGTCGCCGAGCCAGATGGACGCCATGAACAAGCGCGAGATCGACCTCAACCTCAAGATCGCCAAGGAAGCGGGCCTGAAGTTCAATTGATGCAAGCCAACGACGGCGCGCTGCGCGCATGAGCCCAATGGCCGGGGCTTTCCCCGGCCATTTCGTTTATAAGGCTTGATAGTTATAAGGCTTAGCGTCCATTGCGGCGTCAGACGGTTATGCGACACGCCACAGTCGGCGGCACGCCTTGCTGTTACCGAAAGCCGGACGTGTCGTTACGTCATAAATCGTTGCTACAGTCCGATCCGCCCGGATCGCTTAAAGGAGACCATCATGAAAATTGCTCTCGCCGTGCTGCTCGCGATCACCGGTCTCGCCACCGCCCAAGTCACGACCGCACATGCCGCCACCACCGACGACGTGAAATGGATCAACCAGTGCGTCGCCGACAACAAGGGCGACGCCAAGCCCGCGGTGGTGCTGAAATATTGCACCTGCATGAACAACAAAATGGACAACAACGAGACCCAGTCGATCACGCAGTGGGAAAAGACCCACGTCGCCGAGCGCAAGGCCTGCGACAAGGAAGCCGGCTGGAAATAGCCGCGTCTCGCGTTTCACTTTCGCATCGATGGCCGGGGCTTCGTCCCCGGCCATTGTCGTTTGCGGGGCTCCGCGTGCGGTCATCCCCGCACGCGGGTCCGACCTTCGGTCGGCCCGAGCACAGGCTCCAGCGGGGATCCAGGTCGCCGCAGTCCATCGAGACGGCACGGCGTACTGGATCCCGGGTCTCCCCCCGATCAAGTCGGGGGTCGCCCGGGA
>CAYJPU010000147.1:0-8681 GCA_964372105.1 uncultured Undibacter sp. | reverse complement strand
CCCTCGTTTCGTGCGCCGCCCCCGGCCGCACGTAGCGCGCCGCCGCCGCAGATGCAGCGCCCCGCCGCGCGCGCGCCGCAGCCGCAACAGCCCGCCACCGTCGCGCGGCCGCCGCAGCAGGCGCCCGCCGCCAGCCGCGCCGTGCGCCAGCAGCAGCGCCAGGAACGTATCCAGCAACGGCAACAGCGCGTGCAAACCCCTTCACCCGCCGTCCAGCAGCGCCAGCAGGCGCAACCGTCCACCGCGCCAACGCGACAGGTGCTGCAACGCCAGCAGCGCGAGGAACGCACGCTGCGCAGCCGCGAGAATCGTGAACTGCGCCGTCTGCCGGCCGCGCAGCGCGCCGTCCGAACGCAGGAAATCCAGCGGGCGCGCGAACAGCGCGTGCAGCAGCGTCAGCAGCAACTGACGCCGTCAACGTTGCGCGCGCAGCCCCTTGCGCAACCAACCACCGTCCGCGCCGCACGCCGCGGCGGCCAGGCGCGCGTCACGACTCAGGCCGCACGCCAAGGCCGCTTCGGCACAGCCTTCGCCGCGAGCGCGCTGGCCGGCAGCGGCCGCACTTGGCAAGCCGCGCATGTCGCCCCCCGCCGTGCCTGGCGCAGCGGCCTGCGCGCCATCTTCGTGCCGTGGTACGGCCCGGTGTTCTGGCCTTACGCCTATTCCGACATCTTCGACTACACGTTCTGGCCCGGCGGTTACGACGACGGCTATTGGGCCTACGCCTATGACGACTTCTTCGACGGCGTGTTCTGGGGCGAAGTCGGCCCGCCGGTGGAATACGCTTACGAACCGGGCACGCCGCGCCCGTCGTCACCGGCGCCGCGCTACGCCGCCGTGCAGGAACTGTGCAAGCAGCCCGGCACCGGCGTCACCGCCTGGCCGTTCACTGAGATCGAGCAGAAAGTCGGCCTGTCTGCCGAGCAGAAGGCGTTGCTGGACGACGTGCGCAAGGCCGGCCAGGACGCCGCCGCGGTGTTCAAGGCGTCGTGCCCGGCCGAGAACGCCTTCCCGCTCACCCCTCCCGGCCGCTTGCAGACCATGACGTTGCGGCTCAAAGCCACGCAGCAGGCCGTGCAGACCGTGCGGCCTGCGCTCGAGAAATTCTACGAGTCGCTGAGCGACGAGCAGAAGGAGCGCTTCAACACGATCGGCCCGAAGACGCCGTCGCCGAACGTCGAGGCGAGCCAGGCGCAGGACGTGAAAAGCTGCAAGGAGCCGAAGGCCGGCCTGTCCAACCTGCCGATCGAAAAGATCGAGGACGCGGTGAAGCCGGACGACGCGCAGGCGGCCAGCCTCGACAAGTTGCAGGCAGCAACCGACAAGGCGGTCGGCATCCTGCAGGCGGCCTGCCCGGATGAGACGCCGCTCACGCCGCCGGGCCGGCTGGAGATGATGGAGAAGCGCCTGCAGGCCATGATCGACGCGGCCGCCACCGTGCAGCCCGCGCTCACGGCGTTCTACGGCGCGCTGTCGAACGAACAGAAGGCGCGCTTCAACCGCATCGGGCGGACGCTGGCGCAGGCGAACGAGTGATGTCCCTTCTCCCTCCCCCTGCAAGGGGGTGGGTCGGGGTGGGGTTCAACTGAAACAAAAAAGGCGGCCCGCGACGGCCGCCTTTTTCTTGGGTCCTGCCTCACAAGCTCGGCTATCGTCACTTCCGGCCCCAATCGACGGCACCGGCGACAATCGCGTTGCGATTGTCACTCAGCGGACATGCGAATCGTCGCCGCAAACTGCGTTGCGGGGAGGAGCATACAAAGCCAGAAAAAGGGGCGCCGAACCCGATTTCGACATCTTCTATTGTGCTTTCCGATTGAGACCCCACTTAAGCAAGTAGGGTGAGTTGTTTGCTTGCCCGAGGGCTGCAAAAAAATCGGCGATGTACCGAAGTCGCCGCGTGTTCCAGTGGGCAGCTTACTGCCATCGGCAGGCACGTTCTTTCTTTTGAAAATCGAGTTGTTTCTGAGGCGGGCGCCAGCGGCATCCGGACATTCACGCGTGGCCGGTGCGGCTAGGCCTCCAACAGTGCTGTTTCGATCAACATGAAGCATGGGTTATGATGATCGAACTTGCGCGTACGCGGACCATTCCCAAGCCTTGGGGCGTCGTCGACCAGCGCCCTTGGTGTAACGCAGGCCAAGACGGCAATAAGATCGGCGAAATCTGGTTTGAGCGCTCCGGTCCAACGGACGCCGCGCCTGCGCTGCTGTTGAAGCTGCTGTTCACCAGCGAGCCGCTTTCCATCCAGGTTCATCCGCACGATATCTACGCGCGGTCGATCGGACTGCCGAACGGCAAGACGGAAGCTTGGTACGTTCTGAGCGCCGCGCCTGGGGCCAAGGTGGCCTTGGGTCTGAAGCGGCGCCTGACCCCGCAGCAATTGCGACACGCCGTCGACGATGGCTCAATCTCGGATATAGTCGACTGGCAGCCGGCGCGTGCGGGCGAAACCATTTCCGTTCCGGCCGGAACAATCCACGCGATCGGTGCCGGCCTTGTGATCGCCGAGATCCAGCAGCGCAGCGACGTAACGTTTCGTCTTTTCGATCACGGCCGCGGGCGAGAGCTTCATATCGACAACGCAATCGCGGTCGCGGATGCCGGGCCCGCTGATGTTTGCGTCAAGCCGGCCCGGCTTAACGACTCACGGACGCTTCTGCTCTCGAATGCGCACTTCACGTTCGAGCAGATCGATCTGGCACCAAACTCCGCCTGGCGCCTGGAAGCCAAGCACGAGACTTGGCTTTTCGTCGTCAGCGGCGGCGCGCGCGCCGGCTCGTTCGACCTGACGACCGGCGATGTCATTTTCGCGCAATCGGACCGCGTCGAGATTCGTACCGGCGCGACCGGCCTGGCGGGTCTAATCGCGTACACGGGTGGCGTCGTTAAAGAACTTTTGCAGTGCGTCGACATGGAAACAATTCAATGAGCCCACTCCAGCGTATTGCGTTCATCGGCAATCACCTTCCACGCCGCTGCGGCATCGCGACCTTTACCCACGATCTTCATCGCGCGGTCGCATTGGACCGCCCTGACCTGGAGACCGGCGTCGTCACCATGACGGATCCCGGCAGCGAATATGACTATCCGCCGGCTATCTGCCTGGAGATCCATGACGAATCGATCGGCGAATACATTCAGGCGGCCGCGTTCTTGAATAGGGGACGATACGATGTCGTATGTCTTCAGCACGAATACGGAATCTTCGGCGGAGAAGCCGGCGGCAACATCGTTGAGCTCCTGTCGCAGCTCGAAATGCCGGTCATTACGACGCTTCACACCGTGCTGGCCACGCCGACACCTATCCAACATAATGTGATGCAGCAGATCATCGGCGCCTCGACGAAACTCGTCGTCATGGCGGAGAAGGGCCACGAATTGCTCCGCTCCGTTCATGCCGTTCCGGCAAGCAAGATCGAGGTGATACCGCACGGCATACCCGAGTTCCCATTTTTGGAAACGCATCACGCCAAGACGAAACTGGGTTTTTCCGGAAAGAAGGTCATTCTGACGTTCGGCTTGCTGTCGCCGAGCAAAGGCATTGAGACCGTGATCGATGCCATGCCGGAAGTCATTAAATCCAGCCCGAACGCCGTCTATGTCATTCTCGGCGCGACCCATCCCAATCTTGTGCGTCATCAGGGCGAGGCCTATCGCGACAGCTTGATGAAGCGTGTGCGAGAGCTCGGCATCGAGAACCATGTCGTTTTCTGCAATCAGTTCGTCGACCAGCCGACACTGCTGGACTTCATTTCGATGTGCGATGTTTATGTGACCCCCTATCTCAACGAAATGCAGATGACGTCGGGAACGCTCGCCTACAGCTTCGGCCTTGGAAAGGCTGTCGTATCGACGCCCTATTGGCATGCCAAGGAATTGCTGGCCGACGGGCGCGGCATTCTGGTGCCATTTGGCGATGCCTCGGCGATAGGCGCCGAGATTTCCGGTCTCCTGACGAACGACGCGAGCCGTCATGCGATGCGCAAACGTGCCTATGCCGCGAGCAGATCGATGACGTGGGCGCAGACGGCCAAGCGTTATGTCGCCGCCTTCGAAGACGCACACATGCAAGCCCTGCCTGAACTGGTGCTGCCGCTCAATTCGGTTGGCTCGGTCGCCCCGGTGACAATCGTTCCGCAGATCAAGATCGGCCATTTCCTTTCGCTCTGCGACAGTACTGGCATGATCCAGCACGCCGTCCATTCGGTCGCGGACCGCGCTCACGGCTATTGCGTCGACGACAATGCGCGCGCCCTGTTGCTATCGATCACTTTGGCGAAAGCCGGTGAAGCGCAACTGCTGGCCGAGATAGACACGACGCGTTTTGCGGCGTTCATCCAGCACGCCTGGAACCCGGATACGGGGCGCTTTCGAAATTTCATGAGCTACGATCGCCGATGGCTCGAACCGTCAGGCTCGGAAGACAGCCATGGCCGAACGCTTTGGGCTCTGGCTGAATGCGCATGTGCGGACACCGATCCGTCCCGCCGCGCCTGGGCGGCGATGCTCTTCAAGACCGCGCTGCCGACGGTCGAGACGTTCTCGTCCCCGCGCGCATGGGCCTTCACCCTCTTGGGCCTGGATGCCTATTGCACGCTGGACGCCGGCGATCTCTTCGCCAACGGCCTGCGCAAGCGATTGGCCGACCGGCTGATGGCTTTGTTTGCCGCGAGCCAACGCAAAGACTGGCTCTGGTTTGAAGATGTGCTCGCCTACGACAATGCGCGCCTTTCGCAGGCCCTCATTCAAACGGGCCTGGCGATCCATAGGCCGGAATATGTCGCGGTCGGCCTCCAATCGCTGCGTTGGCTCATGGCGCTCCAGACCGCACCATCCGGACACTTCAGACCCGTTGGCTCCAAGAGCTTCGGCAGAATTCGGCAGAAGCCAGACCCGTTCGATCAGCAGCCGGTCGAGGCGTCCGCGACGATTTCCGCGTGCCTTGCCGCAGGACGGGCGGAAGACGACCCGACTTGGACGGCGGGGGCGATGGGTGCATTCGGTTGGTTTTTCGGCGAGAATGACCTGCAGACCGCACTGATCAATCCCGATTCGGGCAGTTGCTCGGATGGCCTCCACCCAGACCGACCGAACGAGAACAAGGGCGCGGAATCGGTGTTGGCGTACTTGCTCGCTCTCGTGGAAATGCAGCAGTTTATGGCAATGGCTGCAGTCGTGCGCCCGACGACAGCAATGAAATCAACATCCAGCGGCATCGATACGAATCCATTTCGATCGCCACCAGGGAGCATCTTTGTCCCACTCCAAATTCTTGAATCGCCAGAGCCTCTATCTGCGCCCTGACCCGGCCAGGGTCGTCGTCCGCCCCTTCAAACCGGCGACTGAGCCTCGCGACCTCAATCCGACGGATAAGGTCCGCGCCAATCATATCGTCGACCGGGTGCTTCGGCTCGATGCCGAGGCTTCCGCGCAGCTATTGAACGAGGTGCTCGAAAACTTCGAAGGCCGTCACCGGAACCTGCTCGATATTTTCGAGTCGCGTGCCGCCGATATGGAGGACGCGCTCGAACCGCATGCCCGATTGAGCAAGACTCAACGCGGCCTGATCGGGGCATACTTTCTCAACGAGTATTCCTTCGAGGCTTCGGCTTTGTTCAATCCGAGCATCGTCAAGCATCCGGACCAGACCGGCGCGCCGCCGAATGGTTGCCGATTCATCTTGAGCCTTCGCGCCGTTGGGGAAGGGCATATTTCGTCGCTGACATTCCGCTCCGGCACCATCGCGGAGAACGGCAGCGTGACCGTCGATCCAACTGCGCGTCTTGCGTCGGTCCCAAGAATAAAGAGCAGAAGCGCCAGCCTCAATGGCGACGGCGTCGAGGTGATCTTTCCCCTAGACCAAGAGCTGAGCGAGCGGGTCATCTTTCCGATCACCGACTCTCAGGCAAACGGTATCGAGGACGCCCGTTTCGTCGAATTCAAAGACGGCGCTCGAAAAACCTTCTATGCGACCTATACGGCCTACAGCGGCAAGGCGATTCGCTCCGAGCTGCTTGAGACGACGGACTTCCAAACGTTCAAGATGACTCCGCTCGGCGGGTCGGCGGCTCGTAACAAAGGCATGGCTTTGTTTCCGCGGAAGATAAACGGCCGCTATGCGATGATCGGCCGCCAGGACAACGAGAACCTTTATCTAATTTATTCCGACGACCTTTACTCATGGGATGGCGGCCAAGCCATCGTTCAGCCAGAATACCCGTGGGAGTTCGTCCAGATCGGCAATTGCGGATCGCCCATTGAGCTGGACGATAACTGGCTGCTGCTGATCCATGGGGTCGGGCCGGTCAGGAAATATTCCATTGGCGCCGTCCTCCTCGACAAAAAAGATCCCTCCAAGGTTCTCGCGCGTTCGCGCGAGCCTCTGGTTCGCCCTGAGCCCACGGAACGCGAGGGATATGTGCCCAATGTCGTCTACACCTGCGGCGCCATGCGTCACCGCGACCAGATCATCCTGCCTTATGCGGTGTCCGACACCTTCTCCAATTTCGCAACGATAAAAATCGCAGCGTTGATGCAGGCGGTTACGAGTTAGCGCGGCACCGAGCGGGCGTGCCGCGATGACGCCCGCCAGCTCATCACCGTACAAATGAAAAGGGCGGCCCGATCGGCCGCCCTTTCGTGTCGCATGACCGAATTGATCAATCGATCGTCACGCCCGCGGCGCTGACGACCGACTTGAACCGCGCCTGCTCCGCCGCGATGAAAGCCCGCGCCTTGGCTGGCGTCGAGTCCGTGATCGGCTCGATTCCCATCTTGAGAAGTTGCTCCTGAAAGCCGGCATCCGCCATGACCCGAAGCGTCGCTTCGTGCAACTTGGCAATAACCGGCGCGGGCGTCGCGGCCGGCGCCGCCACTACATTCCACAAACCCGCTTCGAAGCCGGTAATTCCGAGCGCTTCATTGACCGTCGGAATGTCGGGCGCCAGCTTCGAACGATTGGCGGTCGCAACGGCAAGGATCCTGATCTTGCCGGCGCGGAACTGTCCAAGCGACGTCCCGAGCGTATCGATCACCATACCGATCTGGTTGCCCAGCAGATCGTTCATCGCCGGCGCGGAGCCCTTGTAGGGAATGTGCGGAATATCGACCTTGGCCGAGACCTTGAACATCTCGCCGGTCAGATGCAGGAAGGTCCCCGTGCCGGGCGAACCATATTGCAGCTTGCCGGGATTGGCCTTCACCGCCGCGACAAGCGCCTTGAGATCGGCCGGCTGCGCCGGGTTGACAGCGATCACGGCCGGCGCCGAGCCGACGATGCCGATCGGCGAGAAGTCCTTGAGCGAGTCGTATTGCGGCTTCTTCGCCAACAGATTGTAAAGGCCGTGCGTCGACGCCGTTCCAAACAGCAGAGCATAGCCATCGGGCGTAGCGCGCGCGATGTCGGCCGAGCCGATCGCGCCGGCAGCCCCGGCCTTGTTCTCCACCACCATCTGCTGACCGAGGATGGCGGACATGCGCGTCGCATATTGCCGGGCAAAGACATCGGTCGGCCCGCCGGCAGGGAAAGGCACGACCAGCCTTATCGCGCGGCTTGGATAGGCGTCTTGCGCCAGCGCCGGAGCCGCCATGGCGGCAAAGCAGAGCGCCGCCGCGATCATTTTCTTCATGTGAATCCTCCCCAATGTTTGTTTAGTTTCTCGATTTTTTTGACGCTGCTCAGAGCCCCGCGGCGCGCCAGTCCTCCGCCGGCTTTTCCGGATGAGGCACGAGGCCCGCACGCTGAACGGCAGTGATCGCCGCGTACTCATCCTTGTCCGATGCGTCGCCGCTGATGCCGACGGCACCGATGATCTCCTTCTTGTCGTTCATGACCAAGACACCGCCGGGAACGGGAACGAATCGCCCGTCCGATGCCGCGGCGAGCGCGCTCTGGAACGCCGGCCGATCGCGCAGGCGGTCACGAATAGTGCGGCTGGAAATGCCCATGCCCAACGCACCCCAAGCTTTACCAATGGCAATATCGGCCCGCAGAATGCCCGACCCGTCCGCGCGCTTGACCACGACCAGATTGCCTCCGGCATCAAGCACCGCGACGGTCAGCGGCAAAAGCTCAACTTCGCGGCCCGCGGCCAGCGCCGCATCGGCGATCTTCTCGGCGGCCGCCAGCGGCATCGACACCTGCAGCCGGTGTACATAGTAATCGCTCACGTTTCTTCCCCTGGAGTTTGACTTACTCTCTCGTCGTCCGAGAGGCGCCGAGTATTCTCAAAAAAGTACACTGCTACAAACGAAGCGCTGGTCAAAGACCTCGGCAAGAATGCTGCGGCACAAGATAAAACGAAAAGACGGCCACGAGGGCCGCCTTTTCTTATCGCAGATTGACGCCGCGGCTCACTCCGCCGCGATGCGCACCTCCGGCGCGGCCTTCTTGATGTCGGCGGTGACGTGGCTTTCGAACTTGGCGAAGTTCTTCTGGAACATCTCCACCAGCGCGCGAGCGGTCTTGTCGAAGTCGGCCTTGTTCGCCCAGGTCTTGACCGGGTGCAGGAGGTGCGGCTCGACGCCCGGCACCGAGGTCGGCACCGAGAAGCCGAAATAGGGGTCGGTGCGGAAGTCGGCGTCGCGCAGCGAACCGTCGAGCGCGGCGGTCAAGAGCGTGCGGGTCGCCTTGATCGGCATGCGGCGGCCTTCGCCGTACTTGCCGCCGGTCCAGCCGG
>CAYJPU010000146.1:2865-8682 GCA_964372105.1 uncultured Undibacter sp. | reverse complement strand
TTCTTCAGCATCTGCAGGATGCGGCCTTCCGCCGAAATCGGCAGCGAGAAGATCACGAGGTCGACGCGCGTGCGCCGGCCGAATTCGACCAGGTCGCCGACGCTGCCGAGCTTGCGTTCGCCGGCGCACTCAGTGCCGCCGCGGTCGTCGCCGCGGTCGTCGAACAGCCCGATGATCTCGATGCCGGCATCCTTCTGCCGGCGCAGTTCCTCGATCACGCGCGCGCCGGGATCGCCGCCGCCGACGATGACGGTGCGGCGGGTGAGGCGGCCTTCGCGGGTCCATTTGCGCACGGCGTAGTACAAAAGCTTGCGCGAGGTCACGAGCGCCAGAATGCCGGCGATGAAATAGCTGCCGAGCCAGACGCGCGAATACATCTCGCCGGCCTTGGCGAAGAACGACGCGCCGATGACGATCAGGAACACCACCGACCAGGCCGAGGCCATCCGCATGTATTGCTTCTCGAGGCCGCGGAAGGCCTGCACCTGGTAGATGTCGGCGACCTGGAAGGCGAGCGTCGAGAGCGTCGCGATCACCAGTGTCGCGCCGAGATATTGCAGGAGCAGTCCGTCGATCGACGGCAGATAGGCCGCGAACAGCGCGAGGCCCACCAGCACGATCAGCGCGAACTCGCCGATGCGCACGAAGCCGGCCAGCACGATCGGCGAGATCGGCGCCGGCATCGGCTTGGCGGCGACCGCCAATGCTTCCGGCGACAGGCTGCGGGATTTGGGTACAGGGCGCGTCGCGGTGCGCAGATGGTCGAGGACGGCGGCGGCCCCGGACGGGTTCAACGAAGGACGAACGTCGATGTCGGTCATGACTATACGCCACACAACTGAAACCCGTGGCGGCGCGAGCGGGCGCCTCGACCCGGGATTGTTACTAATTCCCGGAAATATCTAGAGAAAGACTCTCAAAAAAGCCTTATCGAGACTCGCAAAAATGTCTTAACGGCGCCCGCTTTGGCGCAAGCTGGCGAGGGCGTCCCGGTAGGCCGCGAGCACGCCGTCGACCATGCTGTCGATCGAAAACGAGGCCGCAATGCGGTCGCGCAAGCTTTCTGCGACGGCCAGGGCCGCTTCCGGCTGTTTCAGCGTCCGCTCGATCGCGGCGGCCAGCGCGCCGGCGTCGTCGGCCGGCACCAGCCGGTCGGACAAAGGCCCGAAGATTTCCGGGATGCCGCCGACGCGGGTGGTGATCAGCGGCTTGCCGGCGGCGGCGGTCTCCAGCACCGCGTAGGGCAGGGATTCCAGCCGCGACGGCACCACCATCACGCGGCCCAGCGCCAAGGCCTGCCGCACCGGCATGGCGCCGGTGAAGCGGACGGTGCTTTCAAGCCCGAGCCGCGCGACTTGGGTCTGGAACACGGCGCGGTCCGGTCCGTCGCCGACCAGCGTCGCGGTGACGGGTTGGCCGCGGGCTTGCAACTGCGCGACGGCCTCGATCAGCACGTCGACGCCTTTGAGCATCCGCAGTTCGCCCATGAACACCAGGTCGGTGGCGTCGGGTTTGACCGGGATCGGCTCGAATTCGCTGCGCGCCACGCCGTTGTGGACGATGCGCGCCAGCCCGCGCGGTTCGCCGATCTTGCGGCGGAACATCTCGGCGCTGTAGCCGCTTTCGAACAGATAGAGGTCGCCGCCGAGCATCAACAGCCGCTCGGCGCCGAGATAGACCTTGCCGGCCAGCGAGTCCTGCGGAAACAGCAGGCTGCCGCCGTGCGGTGTATAGGCGCGCGCCGCGCTGCGCCGGTTGAAGGCCATGCGCGCGTAGGCGCCGCCTTTGGCACCGTGGCCGTGGACGATGTCGGCCTTGGCCTCGTTGATGCGGCGCATGACATGCATGAGCGCCGGCAGGTCGCCCGGGCCGATATTGCGGAGCATCGGATAGCGCGTGAGCCCGAGCGCCAGCGACGGCGCCAGTCTGGCCAGCATCTCCTCGGCGCGCGCCCCGCCGGTGCCCCTGTCGGCGATAATGCCGACGCGATGGCCGCGCGCCGCCTGCGCGCTGGCGAGGTCGAACACGTGCCGGAACAGGCCGCCGACCGGGGCGCGGAACACGTGAAGAATGTTCAGGGGATCCATCGCTGACGCCTTGGCCGCCGGAGCGGACGGTGAACACCAGTCCTTAGATACAAAAAGTTACACGGCGATTACGCCGCCTTGACGGTTAACAAGACCTAAACGAGATGCCGTATCGCGCCGGGTTAACGTGGAAGCAACCATAATCGTTTGTGATCACGCTGGAGCCACAGACGTGTGTGCCTGGAGTAGGGATGTTTTTCCGTCGTAAGTCCAAAGCCGTTGCCGCCCCGCCAGCGCCGGTGGCCGTACCCTATAGCGCCGGCGTCGAGCCGGATATGCGCGGTTTAGGCCGTGTTCTGTGGCAAAAGAAGACCATGATCGTCGGCGTGACGATGCTGGCCGCCGGTGCCGCCTTCCTCGTCGTCAACGCCATCACGCCGCGCTACCGCTCCGAATCGCGCCTGCTGCTGGAGGCGCGCGAGAACGTTTTCATGCGCGCGGAGGCCGACAAGACCGCCGACCGCACCACCATCGACCCGGAAGCCGTCACCAGCCAGATCCAGCTCGTGCTGTCGCGCGATCTCGCCCGCCAGGTCATCCAGAAGGTCGGCCTCAACGACAATCCGGAGTTCGATTCAGGCGCGGGGGCCTTGCGCACGCTGCTCGGGCTGTTCGGCATCGGCCGCGATCCGACCGCGATGACGCGCGAAGAGCGCACGCTGGAAGCTTACTACGAGCGCATCAATGTCTCCGCGGTCGAGAAGTCGCGGGTGATCTCGATCGACTTCTCCTCGGCCAACGCCGATCTCGCGGCAAGAATCGCGAACACCATCGCCGAGACTTATCTTTCGATGCAGCAGTCCGCCAAGCAGGACCAGACCCGCGCCGCCGGCAACTGGCTCGCCGTCGAGATCGAAAAGATGCGCAAGAAGGTCGAGGAGGCCGAAGCCAAGGTCGAGGAATATCGCTCGCGCTCGAACCTGTTCGTCGGCTCCAACAACACCTCGCTGCCGAGCCAGCAGCTCACCGAGATCAATTCGCAGATCGCGGTCGTGCGCGGGCAGAAGGCCGACCTTGAGGCGCGCTCAAAGCAGTTGCGCGAACTGATCCGCACCGGCAAGCCGATCGAGTCCTCCGACATCGCCAATTCGGAAGCCATGCGCCGCATGATTGAGCAGCGCATCGCCTTGCGTTCGCAGCTCGCCGAGCAGTCAACCACGCTGCTCGACCAGCATCCGCGCATCAAGGAGCTCAAGGCGCAGATCGGCGAGATGGACCGCCAGATCCGCACCGAAGGCGAACGGCTGGCGCGCCAGCTCGACAATGACGCCAAGCTCGCCGGCGACCGGCTGGAATCGCTCACGACCAGCATCGATCAGGTCAAGCGGCTCGCCTCGCAGACCAACGAGCAGGACGTGCAGCTGCGCGCGCTCGAGCGCGAGGCCAAGACCCAGCGCGACCTGCTGGAATCCTATCTGACGAAATATCGCGAAGCCTCGGCGCGCGACAACATCAACGCCGCGCCGCCGGAGGCGCGCATCATCTCGCGCGCCAGCCCGGCGCTGAAGCCGGCCTACCCGAAGAAGATGGCGACCGTGCTGATCGCGGCCTTCGCCGCCTTCGCGCTGTCGTCTGGCTTCACGGTCACCGGTGTGCTGCTGTCGGCGCCGGCACCGTCGCCTTATGCTTACGGCTACGGGCCCGCCGGCTATGCCGCGCCCGGCTTCGACACGGCGGCCTTTCGGCCGCCGCCGCAGCCGCAGCCGATGATGGCACCGCCCCAGATGCCCCAGATGCCGCGGGTCGCATCGCCGCCGCTGATGCCGGCGATGCCGGTCGCCGCGGTCGTGCCGTTGGCGGTCAGCACGGTCGAGCAGGTCGCACGCAGCCTGCGCCAGGGCGGCGACACCGGCCGCCGCGTTACGGTGGTCGGCACCGCGCGCAATGTCGGCACCACCTACGCCGCGATCACGCTGGCGCGCGCGCTGGCGCAGGAAGCCAACGTCATCATGGTCGACCTCGCCTTCGGCGCGCCCAATCTGTCGGTGATCTCGACCGATCCGAATGCGCCCGGCATTGCCGAGCTGGTGCGCGGCACTGCCTCGTTCGGCGACATCATCACCCGCGACCAGTATTCGAACGTCCATCTGATCGCGACCGGCGCTGTCGGCAACGACGGAGCGGCGCTGGCCGCCTCGCCGATGCTGGCGACCGTGATCGAGGCGCTGGTGCGCAGCTACGATCACGTCGTCATCGATGTCGGTTCGGCGGCCGAGATTGCGGTCGAGCGCTTCGCGCCGCTGGCGCAGCGCGCCGTGCTGGTGGCCTCGGACCCGGCCAATCCGGCGACCCGGGCCGCGCGCGAGCGCCTGATGATGGCAGGCTTTGCCGACGTCGCTCTGCTGGCGGGCGCCGGTCAGGTCGCGGCGGCGTAGAATGATGCCGAGGGGCGTGATCGGCCGATGACCGCGATGGACGAGTTTATTCGTCCTGTAAGCCCAGAACTTCCTTCAGGCGGGCGACAAGCGCATTTCGTTTTTCGGCAGACAGAGTGTCCAGGTTTTTCTGACGCCAGCGCACGGCGGGCAAGTCTGACGCACCCGGCACTTCCAGCAGTTCCCAATCGGGCTCGCCGCGTTCAAAAGAAACCATAAACCGGCGATGGCCTTGCGGCATATTGCCGACAATATCGGCGATCAGCGTCTCGCGCGCCTCTTCGAGGTCTTGGCGGGTGACAGGGCTATCCGTCATGCCCTCAAAGCCGCGCAGGAATTCGTCCGATATGTCTTTGCGCACGGGCGCCAGAACTTCCGACATCGGCCGTCCGTGGCTGAGCATATAGACGACGAAGGCGCGTCTTAAATCGTCGTCGATGCCTTCATTGGCCAGAAGATGGCCTACGTCGAACAAGTCGCGCGGATGCTGGCGGTCCAGCGCGGCGACAATCTTGCCGGCGTACAAATCGGCGAACGACACGACCTGGATTTCCACGAACCCGAATTCCTCTTCGACGGACGGTGAGACTCTGCGCGTTTCCGGCTGATAGACGGTGCCGCGTATGACCGGCGTGACTTCAATGAGGATTTGAACACCTTCGAAACGAACTTCCAGCTTTGTCACCACACCTTCGTAAAGACGTTCGGTGACTCGCGTTCCCGGATTTTCCTTCGTGGTGCGCGCCGCGATCCGTTTCAAGGCAGTGCTGATTTCCGCAAGCGATTCCGCGCGCTCCTTCACCGGCAGATAAACGAGGTCGATATCGACCGAAAGGCGCGGCAGGTCGCGTACGAAAAGATTGATGGCCGTGCCGCCCTTCAGCGCGAAGATTTCTTCCTCGGCGACGAAAGGCAGAGTACGGATGAGCAACGCGACCTGACGGCGGTAGGTGTCATTGATTGCCATTCAGATCCTTTGGCACGGTTATCTGATGGACGGGATCGTACTTCCCGCCCTTCACGAGCATGCGTTTTCCTTTTCCTAGGTCGAATGAACGGCGGTCGAGATGCTTGAGCCATGCAGGGCGATGGCGATCCGCGAAAAAGAAGAACAGCCGCTTGACCTTCACGCTCTTGCAGTCGGCGAGCAGTTTTTGCAGCCGGCGCGGCCTTAAGGCCGACAAGCCGTCAAACAGCTTATCCGCTTGATGGAAGGTTTCGCGGTCGGGCAATTCATCGAGCATTTCGAGGGTTGCTCGCTCGGGTGTCGAGAGCGTGAGCGGCCAATCCCACTGCCCCCATTTTTCAACGGTAAAGCTCGCGTCGGCCCCGGCGGCGGCTATCTGATTTTTTGC
>CAYJPU010000146.1:0-2765 GCA_964372105.1 uncultured Undibacter sp. | reverse complement strand
AGAAGGAGGGTTTGCAGCGATACGACGACCTGCTGCCAGGACAGCTTACCGTACGGCCGCCGGTACACGCGGCGGGCAGGCTGCTCCAGTCTGCCGGTGGAAACATAGTGGTGTCGAAGGTTGCTCGCGAAGCCGTGTGCGGTCAGCCAAGCGGCATCCACCAGCAACCCTTCCGGAAGCCGCTTTTCAAGTTGGTTTAGTTTACCAGCCGTTTGCTCAACCATACTGAGCAAACTAGCATATTTGTAAACCTGAGGCTAGTTTATGATTTCGTCAATATGCTCAACAAAATTGAGCGAAATACAGATATCGTAAACTTGTTCGCCTAATTGCCCAGCAAAGTCATGAGGGTGGCAAATCCAGGGGCTGTTGCGTCGCGCCCAAACCGCTTCCTATGGGGAGAGGTGAAGTGCGCGTCTGCGAGGCTCACTACCAGCTGCCTACAGCTCGGTCTTCAGGCTCGCCCGCAGGCGGCGCGCGGCGCGCACCAGCGACCACAACGCGGGATGCTGCTTGACGCCGCGCTTGATGAGCGCGCCGGACTTGAAGCCGACGGCCAGCAGCCGCCCGGCCGGGCTGAGCGGCAGATAGCTGTCGAACAGCGGCTCGGCGTCCTCACAGAACAACTGCTTGTAGCGCGACTCGCCGATGCCGAGATCGAAGGTCTCCAGTCCGCGCTCGCAGCAGCGCCGCACCAGATTGACGATCAACTGCTCGCCCGGGCTTTCGACCGCGTAGCGGCCGGGCAGGATCGAATTGAACATGGCGCAGAAGCGCCCGCCGCCGACGATGCCGCCCATCGTCGCGACGATGATGTCGTCGACCGAGAGCGCGTAGAGTTCGATCAGCGGCCCGCCGTCCGGCAGCTTTTCGCTCGCCGCCGCCTCGATGAAGCGGCGCACGCCGGGCGCGGCGAACACGTCGGACACGCCGATCGCCCGCATGCGTGCGCTCTTCTGCTTGAAAAAGGCGTCGAGCACGCGGCGGATCTCGTTCGGGCACGCGACATGCTCGAAGCGCACGGAGCCGAGGTCGGCGAGGGCGCGTTCCTTCTTGCGCATCTTCTTGCGCGTGGTCGAATTGGTGCGCGCGCGCAGCAGCGCCTCGAAGTCCGGCGCGAGACTGCCGGAAAAGCCGAAATTGGCCGAGCGCTGCTGCGGCAGCAGCGCCAAGGGGTTGGTGGTGCCGGCCCAGGTCAACGGCTGGTTCACCAGCACCAGCATGTCGGCGCGGCCGGCGATGTGCGCGAGCACGGCCTTGAGGTCGTGGGCGCTGATGTTGGCCGCCACCTCGCGCCGCCACAGCCCCATGTTGAAGTTGGCGTGCTTGCCGCCGAGAAATTCCAGCAGCTTCAACCCGCCGAGACGGCGGCTGCCGAACGGCAACAGAAACAGCGGCACCCCGGCGGCGTTGAAACCGGCCGTGATGAACGGCTTCACGCCGCTCGCGGTGCCGACATGGGCCTGCCAGAGTTTGACGAAATCGTAACCCTGATAGGGCGTGCAGAGGCTGTCGCCGTGATCGAGCGCGCGCCAACAGGGCTCGGCCAGGGCCATGTCGTCGAAGATCGCGATCCGCGCCACTTTGGTGTCGAGAACCGGCATGAACCGGTCCTCGGCGGAAAACGAGCGCATCGCGACGACGTTCATGGTTTTTCGCGGTATTTCGTTGGGACCGGTCACAGCTTCGCAAAGAATTATCAATAAAGGGTTGGAATAGTAGATTGGTTTGGTCGGTTGGCCGTCACGAATCGGGACAAATTTGAAGAAAACCATCATCCGCACCGGCCTGGAGACGCTGTATTTCAGCGGCCTGCACCATTGGCTGCGGCCGCTGGTGGGGGGCGTCGGCAGCATCCTGACGCTGCATCACGTGCGTCCGCCGCGCCTGGACGCGTTCCAGCCGAACCGGCTCCTGGAAGTGTCGCCGTCTTTTTTCGAACGCGTGCTCAAGCGCCTCAAGCGCGCGCGCGTCGACGTCATCTCGCTCGACGAGATGCACCGGCGTTTCATCGAGAACGACTTCAAGCGGCGCTTCGTCTGCATCACCTTCGACGACGGCTACAAGGATCTGATGGAGTATGCCTATCCGCTCTTGAAGAAATACGAGCTGCCGTTCGCGCTCTACATCCCGACCAGCTTCCCCGACCGGCTCGGCGAACTGTGGTGGGTCGCGCTCGAGGCCGTGGTGGCGCAGAACAGCCGCATCGGCCTGGTCATCGACGGCAAGCAGCAGTTCTTCGAGTCCGGCTCGGTGAGCGAGAAGCGCGAGCTGTACGACGCGCTCTACGGCTACCTGCGCAGCATGAAGACCGAGGACGAGGTGCGCAAGACCGTGCGCGACCTGTGCGCGACCTATAGCGTCGACATGGCAGCCTTCTGCCGCGACCTCTGCATGGATTGGAACGAGATCGCGGAACTGGCCGCCGATCCGCTGTGCACCATCGGCGCGCACACGGTCAATCACCCGATGCTCAAGAAGGTGCCGAACGACGCGACCGTGCGTGCCGAGATGGAGATGAGCCGCTCGGTGCTGGAAGCTGCGCTCGGCAAGCGGCCGGAGCATCTGGCTTATCCGGTCGGCGATCCGACCTCGGCCGGGCCGCGCGAGTTCCGCATCGCGGCTGAGCTCGGCTTCAAGACCGCGGTGACGACGCGGCCGGGCGTGCTGTTCAAGGCGCACCGCGATCACCTGACCGCGCTGCCGCGCATCTCGGTCAACGGCGAGTTCCAGCAGCAGCGCTATCTGAAGGTGCTGATGTCCGG
>CAYJPU010000145.1:0-8836 GCA_964372105.1 uncultured Undibacter sp. | reverse complement strand
CGAGCGCGGCGCGGTCCTCGCGCGGGCGCAGCGAGCACAGGTCGTTGGAGATGCGTTCCGGCAGCATCGGCACGACGCGGTCGGGGAAATAGACCGAGTTGCCGCGCACCAGCGCTTCGCGGTCGAGCGGCGAGCCGGGCGTCACGTAATGCGCGACGTCGGCGATGGCGACGTTGACGATGTAGCCGCCTTTGTTGTTCGGCGCGTCGTCATGCTCGGCGTGCACGGCGTCGTCGTGGTCCTTGGCGTCGGCCGGATCGATGGTGATGAACGGCACCTTGCGCCAGTCCTCGCGGCCGTGGAGCGCCGCGGGCTTGGCGGCGTCCGCCTCGGCCAGCGTCTCGCGCCGGAACACGTGCGGGATCGAATGGGCGTGGATGGCGATCAGGCTGACCGCGCGTTCGCTCGACAGCGAGCCGAGCTTCTCGACCACGCGGCCGGTCGGCAGGCCGAAACGCGGCGCGCGCCCGGTCTCGACCGCGACCAGGTCGCCGTCCTGCGCGTCATTGGTAGCGCCGGCGGGGATGGCGAGTTCTTTGCCGAGCATCTTCTTGTCGACCGGCTCGAGCCTTCCGCCGCCGTGCGGGGCGTTGCGGAAGATGCCGAGCACGCGCGCCTTCGGATGATCGATGATCTTGATGATGCGGCCGCGGTGGCGGATGCCGTCGTCTTCTTCGGATTCCTCGACGTGCAGCAGCACGCGGTCGCCTAAGCCGGCGGCTTCGCCCGGCCGCGGCCGGCGCGGCACGTGGATTCTTATTTTTGGCGCGGCGCCGTGCGCCTCTTCGTCCCATTCGTCGGGCGTCGCGATCAGGTCGCCGTCGCGGTCGCGCGCGGTGACGTCGGCGAGCACGGTCGAGGCGAGGCTGCCTGGATGGTGCAGCTTCTTGCGGCGCGTCTCGACCGCGCCTTCGGCTGCCAATTCGCGCAGCATCTCTTTGAGCTCGGCGCGCAGGTTGTTCTTGAGATTGAAGGCGCGGGCGATTTCGCGGGCGCCGACTTTGCCGCGCTGGGCGCCGATGAAGGCGAGGAGGTCGGCTTTGGTGGGAAGGGAAGAGGCTTTTTTAGATGGTTTGTTCAAAAGAGGTGTCCTGCGCCGATGAGGCGCGTTTCAATAAATGTAGTGATGCTCTCGGCACCGCGCTAGCGGCGAGCACAGGTCATCACCCGTTCGTCCCCGCGAAAGCGGGGACCCAGGGCGGCAAATTCCAGCGCTAGTGGCTCCTGGATTCCCGCTTGCGCGGGAATGAGCGGAGTGTGCGAGGTAGCCGGAGTTAGTCCGCAGCTTTCGCCTTGCGGGCGGGCTTGGCGGCTGCGACTTTCTTCTTGGGCGCGGCGGTTTTGGCCGGCGCTTTGCCGGACGCGGCCTTGCGGCCGGCCGGACGGCGCGCGGCGGGGGCCGCAGCCTCAGGCTTTGCCTCAGGCTTTGTTTCGGCCTTGGCTTCGGCTTTCGCCTTGGCCGGTTTCTTGGCGGCGGCCTTCTTACCCTTGGCGGCTTTCTTCTTGCCGCCGCCCTGGGCCGCGCGCGCTTCGATCAAAGCCAGCGCCTGCTCCAGCGTCACCGTGTCCGGCGTCATGTCGGACGGCAGCGTGGCGTTGATGCCGTCATGGCTGACGTAGGGCCCGTAGCGGCCGTTCTTGACCACGACGGCGCCGCCGTTCGGATGATCGCCGAGCGACTTGCCGGGATCGGCGCCGAAGCGGCGGCCTTTGCCGGGCTTGAGCTTCTTCTCGGCGATCAGAGTGACCGCGCGGTTGAGGCCGATATTGAGCACCTCGTCGCCGTCTTCGAGGTTCGCGTAAATCTTGCCGTGCTTGACGTAAGGACCGAAGCGGCCGACGCCGGCGATGATCATCTCGCCGTCTTCCGGATGCGGGCCGACGTCGCGCGGCAGCGCCAGCAGCGCCAGCGCGCGTTCGAGATCGACGTCGTCGGGCGTGACACCCTTCGGGATGCCGGCGCGTTTGGGCTTCGGCGCGTCCTTTTCCTTCGAGGCTTCGCCGAGCTGGAGATAAGGCCCGAACCGGCCGCCGCGCAGCGTGACCTCCAGGCCGGTGATGGGGTCTTCGCCCAGCACCTTGGTGCCGGAAACGCCGCCGGCAGCGCCCGGCGTCATCTGGCGGGTGAAATTGCATTCCGGATAGTTCGAGCAGCCGACGAAGGCGCCGAAGCGGCCGAGCTTGAGCGACAGCCGGCCGGCCGCGCATTGCGGGCACTGGCGCGGATCGCCGCCTTCGGCACGCGGCGGGAAGACGTGCGGCGCCAGCAGATCGTTGAGCGCGTCGAGCACGTGGGTGACGCGCAGGTCCTTGATGTCGTTCACCGCGCCGATGAAGTCGACCCAGAAGTCCTGCAGCACCTTCTTCCATTCGACCTCGTTGTTGGAGACGCGGTCGAGCTGCTCTTCGAGGTTGGCGGTGAAGTCGTATTCGACGTAGCGCTGGAAGAAGCTCTCCAGGAAGCCGACCACGACGCGGCCTTTGTCCTCGGGCAGCAGGCGCTTCTTGTCGATGCGCACGTAGCCGCGGTCCTGCAGCACCTGCAGGATGGCGGCGTAGGTCGAGGGCCGGCCGATGCCGAGCTCTTCCATGCGCTTGACGAGGGCTGCCTCCGAAAAACGCGGCGGCGGCTCGGTGAAATGCTGGGTCGAGTTGATCGCCTGCTTGGCGAGCAGCTCGTTCTCGCTCATCGCGGGCAGGCGGCGCGACTCGTCGTCCTCGTCGGCTTCGTCGTGGCCTTCCTGATAGAGCGTGAGGAAGCCGTCGAACTTGACCACCTGGCCGGTGGCGCGCAGTTCGATGTTGCGGCTGCCTGCCTTGGCGACGATGTCGACGGTGGTGCGTTCCAGTTCGGCCGACTGCATCTGGCTCGCGACCGTGCGGTTCCAGATCAACTCGTAAAGGCGGGCTTGGTCGCGGTCGACAGCCTTGGCGACCTCGTTCGGCAGGCGGTTGGGATCGGTCGGGCGCACCGCTTCGTGCGCTTCCTGGGCGTTCTTCGACTTGTTCTGATACTGGCGCGGCGCGTCCGGCACGTAAGTATTGCCGTACTGCTTGCCGATCATGCCGCGGATGGCGGCGACCGCTTCCGGCGCCACGTCGATGCCGTCGGTACGCATATAGGTGATGAGGCCGACGGTCTCGCCGCCGATGTCGATGCCCTCATAGAGCCGCTGCGCCAGCCGCATCGTGTGCGCCGGCGAGAAGCCGAGTTTGCGGCTGGCTTCCTGCTGCATGGTCGAGGTGGTGAAGGGCGGCGGCGGATTGCGCCGCGCGGGCTTGGCCTCGACCGACGCCACCTTGAACACCGCGTTTTCGAGATCGCGGGTGAAGGCTTCGGCCTCGGCGCCGGAGTTGATGTCGAGGCGTTGAATCTTCTGGCCGTCGGCGCCGACGAGGCGCGCTTCGAAGGTTTCGTTGCGCGGGGTCGCGAGCTTGGCGACGATCGACCAGTATTCCTTGGCGACGAACTTCTCGATCTCGAGCTCGCGGTCGCAAACGAGCCGCAGCGCGACCGACTGCACGCGGCCCGCCGAGCGCGCGCCCGGCAGCTTGCGCCACAGCACCGGCGAGAGCGTGAAGCCGACGAGATAGTCGAGCGCGCGGCGGGCGAGGTAAGCATCGACCAGCGCGCCGTCGATGGCGCGCGGGTGCTTCATCGCCTCCAGGATCGACTGCTTGGTGATGGCGTTGAACACCACGCGCTCGATTGTCTGGTCCTTGAGCGCCTTCTTCTCCTTCAGCACCTCCAGCACGTGCCAGGAGATGGCTTCGCCTTCGCGGTCCGGGTCGGTGGCGAGGATGAGCTTGCTGGCGCCCTTGAGCGCGCGCGCGATGTCGTTGATCCGCTGGTTGGACTTGGCGTCGACCTCCCACAGCATGCGGAAGTCCTGCTCGGGATCGACCGAGCCGTCCTTGGCGGGCAGGTCGCGGATATGGCCGAACGAGGCCAGGACCTCGTAACCAGGCCCTAGGTATTTATTGATCGTCTTCGCCTTGGACGGCGACTCGACAACAACGATATTCATGAAAATCCAATGGGTTAGCTAGCCCGAGCTTGTCCGCGCGGGCCGGAATCGGCCAGTTTGCGTCGCCGGGAACATGGGGAAGGCGTCCCCGGGTGTCAAATCAGGGGCCTGCGGTGGACGCTTCAGACCAGCCAAATCGGGCAGGAGCAGGGCCATGGTTTTGCGCGCGAATACAATCTAAGGATGTATTTTATAGATAATGCTATTTTTAAGATTACTGTATCGGTACAACTGTGTAACTTGTTCCGCGGGTGCCGGTAGTTGGCATTTGCAGGACGGAAAATGGCCGACCAAGCAGAACCTGGCGAAACCGGTGGCCGATCGGCGGTTGCGCATTACGTCGCCTCGCTTTCCGGCGATTTGGCGTCGATGGCGCGCCGCACCGGGCTCGACACCCTCGGATACCTGCTGGAAATGGTCCGGCTCGAGGCCGAGAGCGTCACGCGCCACAACGGCCGGCGCTGATCACTTAACCCTTACCCCGAGTTTCTCCAGCAGCAATGGTGTCGGGTTGCCGTCCGGCACCATGCCAAACTTTTTTTGTTCGATGCGGATGTTGTCGCGCAGATCGAAGTCCACATGGCCCTCGAAGTCGGTCACCTTGTAGCCGAGCGATGCCAGCTTCTTCTGCAGGGCGATGCGGGCGTCGCGTGACAGCGGGCGGTCGTCGGTCGGCCACTTGGCCTTGATCGGCGCGCCGCCATCCAAGCGGTCGGCCAAATGTCCGACCGCGATCGCGTAGGCGTCGGAGTTGTTGTACTCCTTCAACACGGCGTAGTTCTCGGTAACGAGAAATCCCGGCCCCTTGGCGCCGCTCGGGAAAAACAGAATGGCGTTGCCGCCGGCCGGATAGGGCTTGCCGTCGGCCCGCACCACGCCGCGTTTGGTCCACTCCGCGAAGCTGCCGCGGCTGTTCATGTAGTCGAAGCCGCGCGGCACCGTGACCTCGAAGCCCCAGGGCAGACCGTAGTTCCAGTTGCCCTTGCGCACGTAATTGCCGGTGGAGCCGAGGATGTCCGGGATGTTCTCCCAGAGGTCGACGCGGCCGTCGCCCGAGAAGTCGATGGCGTAATCGACGACGTTCGACGGCATGAACTGGGTCTGGCCCATGGCACCGGCCCAGGATGAGACCATCTTGCCGCGCGGAAATTTGTTGTCCTGCATGATCCGCATCGCGACGAACAATTCGTTGCGGAAGTAGGGATGCCGGTACTTCACGTAACCGAGCGTTCCGAGCGAGCGGAACACGTCCCACTTGTCCTTGGCCGCGCCGTAGTCGGATTCCATGCCCCAGAGCGAGACCAGCACCCAGCGCTCGACCATGAACTGCTTCTCGACCGCGTCGAAGGTTTGCGCGAACTCCTTCGCCTTGGCCTGGCCGCGCGTGATGCGGCTCTTGGTGACGAGGCCGTTGACGTAATCGCCGACCGGCTTGCCGTATTCGGGCTGGCGCTGGGTGGCGGCGATGACGCGCTGATCAGGCGTGACGCCCTTCATCGCGGTATCGAACGTCGCCCGCGTGACGCCTTTGGCTTGCGCGTCCGGCCACAGGCTGTTGACGAATTTGGCGAACGGCTCCTGCGCCTGCGCGCCGAAGCAAAAGACCATCATCCAGGCGGCGGCGACGCGGGCGAGCATGCGAACGCTTTCATGGCGTCATGATTCGTGCGCCGCATTCTACACCAGCGACACCGAACCACCGCCGTGGCGTTCGAGCCGTCCGGCCAGCTCGAGTTCGAGCAACACGGTGCGCACGATCGCGGGCGACGCGCGCGACAGACGCACCAGATCGTCGAGCGTCGCCGGCGTCGGACCGAGCAGCGCGACGATGCGGCTGCGGTCGTCATCTGCCGGCTCGGTATCATGTAACGGTGGCTCGTCCGGCGAGGGCTCCTGCACCGGCAGATCGAGGCCGCGGCCGAGGATGGGCTCGATCGCCGAGATCACATCGGCGGCTTCGGTCACCAGGATCGCGCCCTGCTTGAGCAGGCCGTTGGTGCCTTCGGCGCGCGGATCGAGCGGCGAGCCCGGCACCGCGAACACTTCGCGGCCTTGTTCGCCGGCCAGCCGCGCCGTGATGAGCGAGCCGGAGCGGCGCGCCGCCTCGACGATGACGACGCCGAGCGCCAGCCCGGAGATCAGCCGGTTGCGGCGCGGGAAGTCGCGCGCGCGCGGCTCCCAGGCGAGCGGCATTTCCGACACCGCCGCGCCTTGCGGCAGGATGGCGTCGAGCAGTCCGACATGGTCGTTCGGATAGATACGCTCGTGGCCGCCGGCGAGCACGGCGACGGTGCCGGTCGCGAGGCTGGCGCGATGGGCGGCGGCGTCGATGCCGCGCGCCAGCCCCGACACGATGCCGTAGCCGGCGCTGCCGAGGTCGCGCGCCAGCCGCTCGGCGAACTTCATGCCCACCGCGGACGCGTTGCGCGAGCCAACGATGGCGACCAGCGGCCGCGCCAGGGCGGCGCGTTCGCCCCGCACCGCGAGCAGCGGCGGCGGGTCGTCGATCGCCTGCAGGCGCGCGGGATACTCCGGCTCGCCGAGCGCGACCAAGGCGATGCCGCGCGCGCGCGCGGCTTTCATCTCGGCCTCGGCCTCGTCGCGCGTAAAGATGCGCGTGCCGGAGGCGCCGCCGCGGCGGGCGAGCCCGGGCAGAGCCTCAAGCGCGGCGCGCGCGCCGCCAAAATGATTGATGAGATCGCGGAAGGTGCGCGGGCCGACATTGTCGGAGCGGATGAGGCGCAACCAGTCGAGCCGCTGCTCCTCGGTCAGTCTGACGCGATCAACCACACGAGCCCCCGGACGGTCCCGGCGCCAAGCATCGCGCAGGGCAGGGCGCGGTACAATCAGAAGTTTAGGGCGGGTTGTAGAGGCGGGCGGCGGGCTTTAGCCCTTCGCGCCGATCTTGCCTTCGGTGCCGGCCATCAGCCGCGCGATGTTGGCGCGGTGCATGAGCCACAACAGCGCTGTGAGCAGGACAAACAGCACCGCGACGCCTGGCTGGCCCGACAGCCACAGCGCCAGCGGCGTCAGTGCGCTGGCAATCAGCGCCGACAGCGACGAATAGCGGAAGACCACGGCCGCCACGAGCCAGACCGCGCCGAAGATCGCGGCCGCCGGCCAATAAAGCCCGATGAGCACGCCGATATAGGTGGCGACGCCTTTGCCGCCTTTGAACTTGAGCCAGACCGGAAACAGATGACCGAGGAAAGCCCCGAGCCCCGCAGCCAGCGCCGCGTCGTGACCGGCATAATGCGCGGCCAGCAGCACCGCGGCGGTGCCTTTGAGCACGTCGCAAAGGAGCGTCGCGGCCGCGAGACCTTTGCGGCCGGTGCGCAGCACGTTGGTGGCGCCGATGTTGCCGGAGCCGATGGTGCGCACGTCCGGCCCGCCGGCGGCGCGCGTCAGCACCAGCCCGAACGGCACCGAGCCGAGCAGATAGCCGAACAGCAAGGCTACGGCCTGGGTCATACGACTTCGTAGATGGTGCGGCCGGCGACGATGGTGCGCACCACGCGGCCCTGCATCCGCGCCTCGTCGAATGGCGTGTTCTTGCACTTTGACTTGAGCTCGGTCGGATCGACCACCCAGGGCAGATCCATGTCGACCACGATCAGGTCGGCGGGCGCGCCGCTCCTGAGCGAGCCGCCGGGCAGGCCGAGCAGTTCCGCCGGCCGCGTCGACATCGCGCGCAGCAGCGTCAGCAGATCGAGGTCGCCGCCGTGCACCAGCCGCAAGCCGGCGACCAGCATGGTCTCGATGCCGATGGCGCCGGGCGCGGCTTCGGCGAACGGCAGGCGCTTGGTCTCGACGTCCTGCGGATTGTGGTCGGACATCACCACGTCGATAAGGCCGTCCGCGAGCGCGGCGACCAGCGCCTTGCGGTCGTCCTCGGCGCGGAGCGGCGGCGACACCTTCAGGAAGGTGCGGTACGGGCCGATGTCGTTCTCGTTGAGCGTGAGGTGGTTGATCGAGGCCGACGCCGTGACGGCAAGGCCTGCCTCCTTGGCGCGGCGCAGCACCGCCAGCGATTCCGCGCAGGTGACGGAAGCCGCGTGATAGCGGCCGCGGGTGAGGTCCACCAGGCGCATGTCGCGCTCGAGCATGATGGTCTCGGCCGCCTTCGGCATGCCGAGCAGGCCGAGTCGGGCGGCGAACTCGCCTTCGTTCATCACGCCGTCGCCGTTGAGGTCCGGGTCCTCGGTGTGGTGCACGATCAGCGCGTCGAAATCGCCGGCGTAAATGAGCGCGCGGCGCATGACCTGCGCGTTGGTGATGCTCCTGGCGCCGTCGGTGAAGGCGACCGCGCCGGCCGCCTTCAACAGGCCGATCTCGGCCATCTCCCGGCCTTCGAGGCCCTTGGTCAGCGCCGCCATCGGATGGATGTGGACGATCGCGTTGTCGCGCGCGCGCCGCAGCACGTAGTCGACGGTGGCCGGATTGTCGATCGCCGGCGAGGTGTCGGGCTGGCAGATGATGGTGGTGACGCCGCCGGCGGCGGCGGCCTGGCTGGCGGAGGCCAGCGTCTCGCGGTAGCCGGCGCCGGGCTCGCCGATGAAGGCGCGCATGTCGACGAGGCCGGGCGCGACCAGCTTGCCGCGGCAGTCGATGACCTCGGTGCCTTCCGGCACGCCGGCCGCGCCGATGCCCTTCTTGGCCTCGCGGATCACGCCGTCGGCGATCAGCACGTCGCCGACGATGTCGAGATCGCGCGACGGATCGGCGATCCGGGCGTTGGCGAGCAGAATGGGGCGGCGGTCAGACAGCATCATCGATCTATCCTGTCATTCCGGGGCGCGGCCGAAGGC
>CAYJPU010000144.1:0-8926 GCA_964372105.1 uncultured Undibacter sp. | reverse complement strand
GAAGCGGCCAAGGTGATCGAGAACACCCAGCGCGATCTCAACATCGCCTTCATGAACGAGCTGTCGGCGATCTTCCACCAACTCGGCATCGACACCGGCGACGTGCTCGCGGCGGCTGCGACCAAATGGAATTTTCTCAACTATCAGCCGGGCCTGGTCGGCGGCCACTGCATCGGCGTCGATCCTTATTACCTGACCTACCGCGCCGAGAAGGCCGGCTACCATCCGGCGATCATCCTGGCCGGCCGCCGGATCAACGACGGCATGGGGCAGTGGATCGCGCATGAGACCGTGCGCGCCTTGACGCTGCGCAACTGCACCAACGCGGTCGTCACCGTCCTCGGCATGACCTTCAAGGAAAACGTGCCGGACATTCGCAACTCCAAGGTCATCGACATCGTGCGCGAACTCGAGCGCTTCGGCATCCGCGTGCAGGTGCACGATCCCCTGGCGCTCGCCGACGAGACCAGCCACGAATACGGCGTCGCGCTCACCGCCATGGATGCGCTTGCCCCCGCCGACGCCGTCGTGCTGGCGGTGGCGCATCAGGACTACGTGCGCGACGGCTGGGGCTTGATGACCCGGCTCCTCAAAGGCGGCAAAGGCACGGTGGTCGACGTCAAGTCGCGGCTCGACCGCGCGCACAAGCCCGAAGGTATCGACCTGTGGCGGCTGTAGCTCCCATCCTCGTCACCGGCGCCGCCGGCTTCATCGGCTTCCATGTGGCCAAGCGCCTCTTGGAGCAGGGCCGGCCCGTGGTTGGTCTCGACAACCTCAACAGCTACTATGATCCAGCGCTGAAGGACGCGCGGCTGGCCGAGCTCGCCAAGCTGCCCGGCTTCGCGTTCGTCAAGCTCGATCTCGCCGACCGCGCCGGCATGGCCGCGCTGTTCGCCGCGCACCGCTTTCCGCACGTCGTGCATCTCGCGGCCCAGGCCGGCGTGCGCTACTCGCTGATCGATCCTTACGCCTACATCGATTCCAACATCGTTGGCTTCACCAACATTCTCGAAGGCTGCCGGCACAACGGCTGCCGTCATCTGCTTTATGCGTCGTCGTCGTCGGTCTACGGCAGCAACACCCGGATGCCGTTCTCGGTGCACGACAACGTCGATCATCCGCTCAGCCTGTACGGCGCCTCGAAAAAGGCCAACGAGCTGATGGCGCATTCCTATGCCCATCTGTTCAAGCTGCCGAACACCGGCTTGCGTTTCTTCACCGTCTACGGGCCGTGGGGCCGACCCGACATGGCGATGTGGCTGTTCGCCAAGGCGATCATCGCCGGCGAGCCGATCAAGCTGTTCAACCACGGCAACATGCGCCGCGACTTCACCTACATCGACGACGTGGTCGAGTCGATCGTGCGCCTGGTCGACAAGGCGCCGCAGGGCAATCCGGACTGGTCCGGCGACCGGCCCGACCCCGGCTCCAGCAGCGCGCCCTGGCGCGTCTACAACATCGGCAACAACAATCCGGTCGAGCTGCTCGACGTCGTGCAGTTGATCGAGCAGGCGATCGGCATCAAGGCCAAGCGCGACCTGCTGCCAATGCAGCCAGGCGACGTGCCGGCCACCTATGCCGACGTCGATGACCTGATGCGCGACGTCGATTTCAAGCCGGCGACCCCGATTGCCGAGGGCATCAACCGATTCATTCAATGGTACCGTTCCTACCATCGCCAGTAGGACCGCGGTCGAGCAACGATTGGACTTGATCATATGACGAATAAGGTTGCGCTCATCACCGGCGTCACCGGCCAGGACGGCGCTTACCTCGCCGAGCTGCTGTTGAAGAAGGGCTACATCGTGCACGGCGTGAAGCGGCGCTCGTCGTCGCTCAACACCCAGCGCGTCGATCATCTCTATGTCGATCCGCACGTGCAGGGCGCCAACTTCTTCCTGCACTACGGCGACATGACGGACGCCACCAACCTGATCCGCTTGATCCAGGAATCGCAGCCGGACGAGATCTACAATCTCGCCGCCCAGAGCCACGTGCAGGTGTCGTTCGAAACGCCGGAATACACCGCCAATTCCGACGCGCTCGGCACGCTGCGCCTCTTGGAAGCCATCCGCATCCTGCGCATGGAGCAGAAGGTCCGCTTCTACCAGGCCTCGACCTCCGAGCTTTACGGCAACTCGCCGGCGCCGCAGAACGAGAAGACCGCGTTCGAGCCGCGCAGCCCTTATGCCGCCGCCAAGCTCTACGCCTACTGGATCACGGTGAACTACCGCGAGGCCTATCGTATGCACGCCTCGAACGGCATCCTGTTCAACCATGAAAGCCCGATACGCGGCGAAACCTTCGTCACCCGCAAGATTTCGCGCGCGGTGGCGGCGATCGAGACTGGCCAGCAGCAGCAGCTCTTCATCGGCAATCTCAACTCGCGCCGCGACTGGGGCCATGCCCGCGATTACGTCGAAGGCATGTGGATGATGATGCAGCAGGACAAGCCAGACGACTACGTGCTGGCGACCGGCGAGACCTGGTCGGTGCGCGACTTCATCGACCGCGCCTTCGCGGTGGTCGGCCGCCGCATCCTGTGGAACGGGGCGGGGGTGAACGAGATCGGCCGCGACGAGAAGACTGGCCAGGAACTGGTCAAGGTCGATCCGCGCTACTTCCGCCCGACCGAGGTCGATGTGCTGCAGGGCGACGCCACCAAGGCGCGCACCAAGCTCGGATGGAAACACAAGGTTTCATTCCAGGAACTGGTCAACGACCTCGTCACCAGTGATCTCGCCGCCGCGCGCGCCGGTAAGCTGTGAGATATTTTGTTGTCATTCCGGGGCGCCTTGCCTGAGCCCGTAGGGCTAAGGCAGGCGAACCCGGAATCCAGCTGCGCAAACGGCCCTCGCGGGGCTGGATTCCGGATCGCCGCTGCGCGGCGTCCGGAATGACGATGATGAGGGAACCGGCGGCCGGACCCGGCCGTTGGATCGCGCTGCCGGCCGCCTTATAGTGGCGGCCCCGAACTGAGAAGGTTTAAGCCCATGACTGCCGCGACGCTGTCGTCCCTGAAGGTCAAGCTTTTCACCGACGGTGCCGACAAGGCGCAGATCGTCGAGATGGCCAAGCAGAGCTGGATCGCCGGCTTCACCACCAATCCGTCGCTCTTGAAGAAAGCGGGCGTCAGCGACTACGCCGCCTATGGCCGCGACCTGGTCGCCGCGGTGCCGGACCGGCACATCTCGTTCGAGGTGTTCTCCGACGACATCCCGGAAATGGTGGCGCAGGGCCGCGTCATCTCCTCGTGGGGCAAGAACGTCTATCTCAAGCTGCCGGTGACCAACACGCGCGGTGAGGCGCTGTACGACGCCGTGCGCACGCTGACGCGCGAAGGCGTCAAGATCAACATGACCGCCATCTTCACGTCCGAGCAGGTCGAACGCGCGGTGCAAGCGCTCGACGGCGGCGCTCCTAGCTGCGTCTCGGTGTTCGCCGGCCGTCTCGCCGATTTCGGCATCGACTACCGGCCGGTCATGCAGGACGCGGTCGCGCGCGCGCGCAAGACCAAGAACGTCGAGATTATCTGGGCCTCGACGCGCGAAGTGTTCAACGTCGTGGAAGCCGACCGGATGGGCTGCCACATCATCACCGCGCCCGCCGACGTGCTGAAGAAATTGCCGGCGATGGGCACCCAGACCGGCGCCGAACTGTCGCTCGGGGCGGTCAAGTCGTTCCGCGAGGACGCCATCGCCGCCGGCCTGCGGCTGGACGTTCCGGCCTCCCACGCCGCCGAGTAACCGGCCGGCAAAAGTTAACGCGGCGCGTTACCGCTGCTGTAACGCTCTGAATCAAAACGTGTTCACATCGTTTTCGTACCGCGGTCGCCAGCCGTGTCCTCGCGTGCTAGGGGATGAGCGGGGGCCCGTCGGCGGGCCAGGGGAAGTCGTTAAGCCATGACGCAGTCTGCCAATCCGAGCGTGGAACGTCCTCTGCGCGTGGGCGTCGTCGGCGTCGGCATCATGGGCAGCAACCACGCCCGTGTGTTCGCCGGCCTGCCGGGCACCGAACTCGTCGGCGTCGTCGATCCCGACGTGAAGCAGGCCGACTTCGTCGCCCGCACGCTCGGCTGCGCCGCCGTCGGTGAAATCGGCGAACTGCTCGACCTCGGCATCGACGCCATCACCATCGCCGCGCCGACCCATCTGCATCGCGACATCTCGCTCATGTGCATCGAACGCGGCGTCCACGTCATGGTGGAAAAGCCGATCGCCTCGACCGTCGAGGAAGGCCGTGAGATCATCGAGGCCGCGCGCGCGGCCGGCGTGACGCTGATGGTCGGTCACGTCGAGCGCTTCAATCCCGCGGTCGAGGCCATCAAGGAAGCGATCCGCGGCGAGGACATTCTCTCGATCGCCATCACCCGCGTCGGTCCGTTCCCGCCGCGCATGTCGAACGTCGGCGTGGTGATCGATCTCGCCGTGCACGACATCGACCTGATCCGCTGGTTCACCGACTCTGACATCATCGAAGTGCAGCCGCAGCTTTCGAGCGCGGTCGCCGAGCGCGAGGACATCGCGCTTCTGCAGTTCCGCACCGCCTCCGGCGTGCTCGCGCACATCAACACCAACTGGCTGACGCCGTTCAAGGCGCGCAACGTCACGGTCGCGACCCGCGGCAAATACGTGATGGGCGACCTGCTGACCCGTCAGGTCACGGAATGCTTCGGCTTCCAGCCCGACGGCAGCTATTCGATGCGCCATCTGTCGGTCGGTCATGCCGAGCCGCTGCGCTCCGAACTGCTGGCCTTCCTGCGCGCGGTGCGCACCGGCCAGCCGCCGGCGGTGACCGGCGAAGAGGGCGTCGCGAGCCTCGAGATCGCGACCCAGTGCCTCACCGCGAGCCCGGCCACGATCTCGCACGCGCAGCGCCAGGCGCCGCGCGTCGTCGTCGGCTAACCTCAGCCGTATTGGACTCGATCATGAATCTCCGAACGCAGCCGCCCGCCATTCCGTTCATCGATGTCGGCGCGCAGCGCCGCCGCCTGGGTGCGGCCATCGATACGGCGGTCAGCCGCGTGCTGAACCACTGCCAGTTCATCATGGGGCCGGAAGTGCGCGCGTTCGAGGCGGAGCTTGCCGCCTTCACCGGCGCCCGCCAGGTCGTCACCTGCGCCAGCGGCACCGACGCCCTGGTGCTGCCGCTGCGTGGCCGCGGCATCGGCCCGGGCGACGCGGTGATCTGCCCGTCGTTCACCTTCTGCGCCACCGCCGAGGTCGCGGTCCTGGTCGGCGCCACGCCGATCTTCGTCGACGTCGACGAGAAGACCTTCAACATCGACGCCAACGGCATTGCCGCCGCGGTCGAGACCGCCAAGGCCTTGGGCCTGACGCCCAAAGCGGTCATCCCGGTCGACCTGTTCGGCCTGCCGGCCGATCATGCCGCGGTTGCCGCCGCCGCCGAGGCGGCAGGCTTGTTCGTGCTCGACGACGCCGCCCAGAGTTTCGGCGCGACCTATCATAACCGCCGGCTCGGCACCTTCGGCCACGCCACTGCGACCAGCTTCTTTCCGGCCAAGCCGCTCGGCTGCTACGGCGACGGCGGCGCGGTGATGACCGACGACGACGCGCTCGCCGACGCCATGCGCAGCATCCGCGTGCACGGCCACGGCAGCGACAAATACGACAATATCCGCATCGGTCTGGCATCTCGCCTCGACACCATCCAGGCGGCGGTGCTGATCGAGAAGCTCAAGATCTTCCCGGACGAGATCGAGGCGCGCAACAAGGTCGCCGCCCGCTATGCCGCGGGGCTGGCCGACGTCTGCGCCGTGCCGGTCGTGCCGGAGGGCTACACCTCGGTGTGGGCGCAATACACCATCCGCGTGCCCGGCGGCCGCCGCGACGCCTTCGCGGAGGCGCTCAAGGCCGACGGCGTGCCGACCGCGATCTACTATCCGATCCCGCTGCACCGCCAGCAGGCCTACAAGCAGTTCCCGGTCGGCAAGGCCGGCGTGGCGGTCAGCGACCGCCTGGCGGCCGAGGTGATCAGCCTGCCGATGCACGCCTATCTCGAGCCCGAGACCCAGGACCGCATCATCGAGGCGACACGCCGCGCCTTCGGGAAGTGAGCGACGGGGAAGGATTTCTCCGCTTTGCCGGCGTTTTTGAAACGTCAGCGTCTCCCCGAACCGCTGGAAATGCAGTAGCACTTGTCCGGGCAGGAGCTCGGACTCATCGCATGAATTGGCGTCATCAGCACATCCGCTTGCGCCGTCTCGAGGCGGAAGCGATCCAGATCATGCGCGAGGCGGTGGCCGAGTTCCGCAACCCGGTCATGCTGTACTCGATCGGCAAGGATTCGAGCGCGATGCTGCATCTCGCGCTGAAGGCCTTTGCGCCGGCCAAGCCGCCGTTCCCGCTGCTGCACGTCGACACGACCTGGAAGTTCCGCGAGATGATCGCGTTCCGCGACGAGACCGCGGCGCGCCTCGGCCTCGATCTCCTGGTGCACGTCAACCAGGAAGGGCTCGACCGCGGCGTCTCGCCGGTGGCGTCCGGGTCGGGCGTCCATACACAGGTCATGAAAACCGAAGGCCTGCGTCAGGCGCTCGACAAGTATCGCTTCGACGTCGCTTTCGGCGGCGCCCGCCGCGACGAAGAGAAAAGCCGGGCCAAGGAGCGCATCTTCTCGCACCGCACGGCCCAGCACGGTTGGGACCCGCGCAACCAGCGGCCCGAGCTGTGGCGCCTGTTCAACACGCGCATCAAGCCGGGCGAGTCCATGCGGGTGTTCCCGCTGTCGAACTGGACCGAGCTCGACGTCTGGGACTACGTCCGCGCCGAGAACATCCCGGTGGTGCCGCTCTATTTCGCCAAGGCGCGCCCGGTGGTGGAGCGCGACGGCGCCCTCATCATGGTGGACGACGCGCGCCTGCCGCTCGCGCCGGGCGAGACGCCGCGCATGCTGCCGGTGCGGTTCCGCACGCTGGGCTGCTATCCGCTGACGGGGGCCATCCCGTCGGAGGCCGCGACGCTCGACGCCGTCATCGCGGAGATGCGCAGCTCCACCAGTTCGGAGCGCCAGGGCCGGCTCATCGACCACGACGACAGCGGCTCGATGGAGAAGAAGAAGCGCGAGGGCTACTTCTGATGCTCAAGCCTGGACCACGCACGGCCGAGCGAGGCGTCGCCGAAGTGGACACGCGGCCGGCGCTGCGCTTTATCACCTGCGGGTCGGTCGACGACGGCAAGTCGACGCTGATCGGCCGGCTGCTGTACGAACAGAACCTCATCTTCGACGACCATCTCGCCGCGCTCGAACGCGACTCCAAGAAACACGGCACCACCGGCGCCGACGTCGACTTCGCGCTGCTGCTCGACGGCCTGGAGGCCGAGCGCGAGCAGGGCATCACCATCGACGTCGCCTACCGCTATTTCGCCACGCCGCGGCGGTCGTTCATCGTCGCCGACACGCCCGGCCACGAGCAGTACACCCGCAACATGGCGACCGGCGCCTCCAACGCCGACCTCGCCGTGCTGCTGGTCGACGCCCGCAAGGGCCTGCTGGCGCAGACCCGCCGCCACGCCATCATCGCCAGCCTGTTGGGCATCCGCCACGCCGTGCTGGCGGTGAACAAGATCGATCTGGTCGGTTTCGACCGGACGGTGTTCGACGGCATCGTGTCGGCCTTCCGGGATTTCGCCGGCGCGCTCAACTTCAAGGACATCCAGGCCATCCCGATCTCGGCGCGCTGCGGCGACAACGTCTCGGGGAAAAGCGCCAACACGCCGTGGTACGACGGCCCGCATCTGCTCGAATACCTGGAAACAGCCGACGTCGAGGACGACCGCGCCGCCAAGCCGTTCCGCATGCCCGTGCAATGGGTCAACCGGCCGAACCTCGATTTCCGCGGCTTCGCCGGCACCATCGCGAGCGGGACGCTGCGCGCCGGCGACGAGATCGTGGTGCTGCCGTCCGGCCAGACCAGCACGGTGAAGGCGATCGTGGGCGCCGGCGAGGCGGTCGCGGAGGCCGAGGCCGGCGACGCGGTCACCGTCACGCTCGCCGACGAGATCGACATCGCGCGCGGCGACATGCTGGCGGGGTCACGCGACCGCCCGCAGGTTGCCGACCAGTTCGCGGCGCATCTGGTCTGGATGTCGAGCGAGAAGCTGTTCCCGGGCCGCTCTTATCTGATGAAGATCGGTCCTTCGACGCTGGTCGCGACCGTCACCGACTTGAAGCACCGGCTCGACATCGACACGCTGGCCAAGCTCGCCGCCAAGACGCTGTCGCTGAACGAGGTCGGCGTCTGCAATCTGTCGGTGGCGCGGCCGGTGGCGTTCGACGCTTACGCCGACAACCGCGACACCGGCGCCTTCATCCTGATCGACCGTTACAGCAACGAGACGGTCGCCGCCGGCATGATCGATTTCGCGCTCCGGCGCGCGACCAACATCCATCACCAGAACATCACCGTCAGCAAGGCCGAGCGCGGACGGCTGATGCACCATAAGCCAGCGGTGCTGTGGTTCACCGGCCTGTCGGGCGCCGGCAAGTCGACCATCGCCAATCTGGTCGAGGCCGGCCTGCACGCGCGCGGCATTCACTCCATCCTGCTCGACGGCGACAACGTGCGCCACGGCCTCAACAAGGACCTCGGCTTCACCGAGACCGACCGCGTCGAGAACATCCGCCGCATCGGCGAAGTGGCCAAGCTGATGACCGACGCCGGCCTGATCGTGTTGTGCTCGTTCATCTCGCCGTTCCGCGCCGAGCGGCGCCTGGTGCGCGAACTGGTCGAGGAGGGCGAGTTCATCGAGATCTTCGTCGATACTTCGCTCGAGGAGTGCATCGCGCGCGACCCGAAGGGGCTGTACAAGCGCGCGCTGGCCGGCGAGATCAAGAACTTCACCGGCATCGACCAGCCTTACGAAGTGCCGGAAAATCCGGAGTTGCGCATATCGGCCGATCGCGG
>CAYJPU010000143.1:0-8958 GCA_964372105.1 uncultured Undibacter sp. | reverse complement strand
GCGTGGCCGGCTTCGCTCGACAGCATGCCGAGGTCGATGCCGATCTTTTGCAGCGCCCGTTCGTATTTGTGCTCGATGTCGCCGCCGAAAATCAGCTCGCTGTCGGCGGCGCAATGCAGCCAGCCGTTCTGCTGGATTTCCTGCTCGAGCTGGCCGGGCGCCCAGCCGGCATAGCCGAGCGCAAGGATCGCATTGTGCGGCCCGGTGCCGCTCGCGATCGCCTTGAGGATGTCGAGCGTGGCGGTGAGACAGATGCCGTCGTCGATCGGCAGTGTCGAATTCTCGATGAAGAAGTCGGACGAATGCAGCACGAAGCCGCGCCCGGTTTCGACCGGGCCGCCTTTGAGCACCTTCACCTCTTCGGCCTGGTCCGGCAACTGGATGCGCTCGCTCGCGGGGATCACGTCGAGCTGGACCAGCAGATCGGGAAACTTGATGTTCTGCGCGCGCTGATTGACCACGATGCCCATCGCACCTTCGGTCGAGTGCGCGCACACATAAATCACCGAACGCGCGAAGCGCTCGTCGCTCATCGCCGGCATCGCGATCAGCATCTGGCCGTCGAGGTAACCGCGAGCCGGCGGCGCCTCGGCCTTTTGGGCGGCTTTATGCGAAATCTTCATGGTGAAAGGTTACCCGAACAATCCGTCTTTGCAAACGAAGCCTGCGGCCGAGTTCAACCACCTCCCGTGTCATATTCAAGCCGGCAATTGTGGCGAAACGGGACCTCCGTTTAAGATCTGATCACCCTCTGCTCACGATGAATTCAGTGGTGCGGCAGGCGGTTACCGACTAGATCGTGTGGCCATGGCGCTTATTCGGAAATCGGTATCGGCAGCATTGGCCGCCTGCGGCCTTGCCGCACTCCTTGGACTCACGGCGATAGGCCCGGCGCGCGCCGCCGATGCATCGGCATGGAGCGAGGACAGCCGTTCCTCGGTGCGGCTGATCGCCGGCAGCGGCAAGAGCGGCGAGACGCCGTTGCGGGCCGGCATCGAGATCAAGATGCGGCCGGGCTGGCACACCTATTGGCGCTATCCGGGCGACTCCGGCGTGCCGCCGCGCTTCGATTTTGCCGGCTCCGACAATCTGCAATCAGCCAAGGTGCTGTACCCGGCGCCGCACCTGCAGGCCGACGACGGCGGCCAGTCGCTCGGCTACCAAAACGGCGTGATCTTTCCCGTAGAGGTGACGCCGCGCGAGCCGGGCAAGCCGGTGACGCTGCGGCTCAAGATCGACTACGCGGTGTGCGAGAAGCTGTGCGTGCCGGCGGAAGGCCGCGCCGCGCTCAGCATCGCTGAAGGCGACAGCGCGCACGCCGGCGCCGTTACGGCGGCGGAAGCGCTGGTGCCGAAGCAAGCCACGGCCGCCGATGTCGGCCTGAGCGCGCGCCGGGTCAACGACGACGCCAAGCCGCTGGTCATGGTCGAGGTCGCAGCCGCGAGTGGCAAGCCAGTCGCCGTGGTCGTCGAAGGGCCGACGCCGGAATGGGCGTTGCCGATCCCGCAGCCGACGCAAGGCGGCCCGCCCGGCCGCCAGCGTTTCAGCTTCGCGCTCGACGGCCTGCCGTCAGGCGTCGATCCCAAGGGCGCGTTCGAACTGACCTTCACGGTGATCCAGGGCGAGCGCGCCTTCGAGGTGACGACCCGTCTCGACTAAAAGCGCCGGAGGGCGTAATTACCGTCTTCGGGAGAACACACCACCACAACAACAACGAGGAAGCCCATGCCGATCAAGGTTGGCGATCGACTGCCCGAAGCCAAGTTCCGCGTGATGACCAGCGAAGGTCCCGCCTGGAAGACCACCGACGACGTTTTCAAAGGCCGCAAGGTCGCGCTGTTCGCCATACCCGGCGCCTTTACGCCGACCTGCACCAACCTACACATGCCAAGCTTCCTCGCCAACCTCGACGCCATCAAAGCGAAGGGCGTGCACAACGTCGCGGTGACGAGCGTCAACGACGTGTTCGTGATGAAGGAATGGTCCAAGTCGACCGGCGCGGAAGGCAAGATCGAACCGCTCGCCGACGGCAACGGCGACTTCGCCAAGGCCATCGGCATGGATTTCGACGCCACGGGCGGCGGTCTCGGCGTGCGCTCGAAACGCTACTCGATGCTGGTCGACGACGGCGTGGTGAAGAAGCTCAACGTCGAGGAAGCGACCGGCAAGTGCGAAGTCTCCAGCGGCCAGGCGCTGCTCGCGCAACTTTAAAACTTCTCGTCATTCCGGGGCCGGCCAAAGGCCGGAACCCGGAATCCAGAACAATCAAGCACAGTCCCTGTTGCTCTGAATTCCGGTTCGCCGCTGACGCGGCGCCCCGGAATGACTATTGAGCCTTCATCGCGCCCTTGGCGCCGGCGCGTGCCGCCACCAGGCCGTCGCGCGCCAACTGATCAGCACGCTCGTTCATGGCGTGGCCGGCGTGGCCCTTCACCCAGTGCCAATGCACGGTGTGATGCGTAAGCGCCGCGTCGAGCCGCTGCCACAGATCGACGTTCTTGACCGGGCTCTTGTCGGCGGTGCGCCAGCCGTTGCGCTTCCAGTTCTTGATCCAGGTCATGATGCCGTTGCGCAGGTACTGGCTGTCGGTGTGCAGGTCGACCACGCACGGCCGCTTGAGCGCTTCCAGCGCCGCGATCGCCGCCATCAGTTCCATGCGGTTGTTGGTGGTGTGCGGCTCACCGCCCATGAGCTCTTTCTCATGGTCGCCGAAGGTGAGGATCGCGCCCCAGCCGCCCGGGCCCGGATTGCCGGAACACGCGCCGTCGGTATGAACGGTGACGCGCTGTTCGCTCATGCTTTTTCCTTGCGCATGATCTTGCCCGAAAACCGGTTCCCACTTTTCGGGATCATGCGTCGAAGCCGTAATCCGCCGCGCTCTTCACCGACTGGTGGAAGCGCAGCTTGCGGAAATATTCGAGCGGGTCCTTCGGCCGTACCAGCGCGCCCTCCGGCACCGCCAGCCAGTCGACCAGCCGCGTCAGCAAGAAGCGCATGGCCGCGCCGCGCGCCAGCATCGGCAGCGCCGCGCGCTCGGCTTCGTTAAGCGCGCGCACGCGGCCGTAGCCCTTGAGCAGCGCGCGCCCCTTGGTGACGTTGTAGGAATGATCTGGCTCGAAGCACCAGGCGTTCAGGCACACCGCGACGTCGTAGGCGAGCGTATCGGTGCAGGCGAAATAGAAATCGATCAGGCCCGACAGTCTGTCGCCGAGGAAGAACACGTTGTCGGGAAACAGATCGGCGTGGATGACGCCCTCGGGCAGACCGCGCGGCCATGCTTTCTCCAGCACGTCGAGCTCGCGCACGATCTCGTCGCACAGGCCGGGCCGCACGCTGTCGCCGCGCGCGCCGGCGTGCTCGAACAGCGGCCGCCAGTTCTCGACCGACAACGCGTTCGGCCGCTTCATCGGAAAGTCGGCACCATCGAGATGCAGATTGGCGAGCGCCTCGCCGACGGCGGCGCAGTGGCCGGCGTTCGGCCGCCTGATCCACATACCGTCGAGGAAGGTGACGATGGCGGCCGGCCTTCCGGCAACGCGGCCGAGCATGCCGCCCTGCATGTTCTTCACCGGCTGCGGGCAATTGAGCCCGCGCGCCGCGAGATGCTCCATCAGTCCGAGAAAGAACGGCAGGTCGTCTTCGGCGACGCGCTTCTCGTACAGTGTGAGGATGAAATTACCGGTGCTGGTGTGCACCAGGAAGTTGGAGTTCTCGACGCCTTCGGCGATGCCCTTGTACGCGAGCAGTTCGCCGATGGCGTAGTCCGCAAGAAAGCGGGCAAGGTCCTCCGCCGTGACGTCGGTATAGACGGCCATGACAGCGTTACTCCGCCGCCTGGGTCTCCCGCAGGGCGCGGGGCAGCGGGAAGAAAACGCCCTCGTCGGCGGCGGAGATGGTCTCGACGCGCACGTCGTAGCGGGCGGCGAAGGCGTCGATGACTTCCTCAACCAGGATCTCGGGCGCGGAGGCGCCGGCGGTGACACCGAGGCTACCGAGGCTGCCGTAGGCGGCCCAGTCGATGTCGGCGGCGCGCTGCACCAGCGCAGCCTGCGGACAGCCGGCGCGCAAGGCCACTTCCTTGAGCCGCTGCGAATTGGACGAGTTCGGCGCGCCGACCACGATCATGGCATCGACGATCGGCGCCACGCGCCTGACCGCCTCTTGCCGGTTGGTGGTGGCGTAGCAGATGTCGTCCTTGTGCGGGCCGACCATCGCCGGGAAGCGCTCTTTCAGCCGGTCGACGATGGTGACGGTGTCCGCCACCGACAGCGTGGTCTGCGTCACGTAAGCGAGATTGCCGGGATCGCGCGGCTCGAAGCGGGCGGCGTCCTCGACCGACTCGACCAGCGCGATCGCGCCGGCGGGCAGTTGCCCCATGGTGCCAACGACCTCGGGGTGGCCGGCGTGGCCGATCAGCACGATCTGGCGGCCGCGGCGGTGGTGGATCTCGGCTTCGCGGTGGACCTTGGTAACCAGGGGGCAGGTGGCGTCGAGCGCCACCAGATGCCGCCGTCCGGCCTCCTCCGGCACCGCCCTCGGCACCCCATGGGCGGAGAAGATAACGGGTGCCGTGGTTTCGGGAACTTCGGCCAGATCCTCAACGAAAATGGCGCCCTTGGCGCGCAATTCATCGACCACATAGCGGTTGTGGACAATTTCGTGGCGCACGTAGACCGGCGCCCCGTAGATGGCGAGCGCCCGCTCCACCGATTCGATGGCGCGCACGACCCCGGCGCAGAAGCCGCGCGGGGAGCACAGCAGCACCTTGAGCGGCGGCTTTTCGGGGCCTTTGGGGCCGATCGGCATGGGTCCTCTAAACCGCGCAAAACGCGCGAAGATTCCGCCCCGACATGGGGCGCGTCACCCCGCCCTGTCAAGCCGTGACGGTTGCATGGGTCCCACCCAAGCCCTATATTCCGGACACTTTCCGATCATCAACGATGATCCGGCTTCGTCCGCAAGGGCGGGCGAAGCATAGAGGAGATTTTGCCCATGGCGACCGCAGCCCCGCTGATGCCGAAGGCTACTGCCGTCTGGCTTCTGGACAACACCGCGCTGTCGTTCGACCAGATTGCCGATTTCTGCAAGCTGCACCCGCTTGAGGTGAAGGCGATCGCCGACGGCGACGCCGCCCAGGGCATCAAGGGCCTCGACCCGATCACCACCGGCCAGTTGACCCGCGAGCAGATCTCGAACGCCGAGGCCAACCCCGAGGTGCGCCTGACGCTGACCGCCCCCAAGGTCGCGGTCGGCACCCCGGACCGTGGCAAGAAGGGCCCGCGTTACACTCCGGTGTCGCGTCGCCAGGACCGGCCGAACGCCATCCTGTGGCTGGTGCGCAATCATCCCGAGCTTAAGGATTCCGCGATCATGCGGCTGGTGGGCACCACCAAGTCGACCATCGCCTCGATCCGCGACCGCACCCACTGGAATTCGGCCGCGCTGGCGCCGATGGACCCGGTGACGCTCGGCCTGTGCTCGCAGATCGACCTCGACCTCGAAGTGTCGCGCGCCAACAAGGAAAAGCCGCTGCCGGCCGACACCGGCGCGACCCTGCTGCCGGCGTCCGAAACCACCGCGCGCAAGGAGGCGGAAATCGCCGCCGCGGCCGGCGAGCCGGAGGGCAAAGGCGACCTCGACGTCAGCGCCGTGTTCGCCAAGCTCAAGCAGATCGGCGGCAAGGGCGAGAAGGACGACGACGAGGCGTAATTTCTTTCGTCACGCAGTTTGAATTTGAAATGGCCGGGCATGTCCCGTCGAAGACGGGCGTGAACGCCCTTATGTCCCGGCCATTTTTGTTTTGGGAATTGGCGGAGCAGCAATCGTTGCTCGTCATTCCGGGACGCGAGCGAAGCGGGCGGGCCCGGAATCCATATTCAAAGACCGGGGTTATGGATTCCGGGCTCGCGGCCTTCGGCCGCGCCCCGGAATGACAGCAACTAGTATCCCCTCTTCCCCTCGATCGCATCGACGTAGCGCGCCACCGATTTCTCCAGCACCTGCTTGCCGTCCTTCGGAATGACGCGGTCGAAGTAATGGCCATAGATCGTCTCGAACGCGAACGGTGTGAGCGCGTAGCCTATGCCCTCGACCTCGCGCTTCGACAGCGGAATGAAATTCGGATAGCTGCGCATGAACGACACCCATTTGCGGTCGGTGGTGACCGACAAAATGTCGCCGGCGCAGACGATGCCCTTGCCGCCGGCGCCGCCCTGCCAATGCAACACCGTGCCGCCGGGGAAATGGCCACCGCAGCGCACCAGCGTGACGCCGTCCCACAGCTTCAACGTCTCGCCGTCCCAATGCTTCACCGCCGGGCCGGGCCGCATGATCCAGTCCTTGTCGGCGGCGTGCAGATGGATCGGGCAATCGAAGGCGCGCGCCCATTCGTGCATCGTCGTGTAGAAATGCGGATGCGAGATCGCGATCGCCTTCAGGCCGCCGAGCGCCTTGATCAGCGTGACGGCGGCGGCGTCCAGCGTGGCGACGCAATCCCACAGCACATTGCCGCCCGGCGTGCGCACCAGCAGCGCGCGCTGGCCGATGGCAAAACCCGCGCCGATGCCGATCAGGCCGGGCTCGTATTCATGGAAACTGTTGCGGTGGCTCTGCGCGAGCTTCGCCAGCGTGGTCCAGCTTTGTCCGCCCGGCGGCACGTATTGCCGCTCCTCCTCGCAGATCGTGCAGTGCGCGGGCGGCTGCGCGCTGTCGGGATATTGTGTGCCGCAGGCGGTGCAGATGTAGAGGGGCATGGGCGAGACCTTGGGCGTTGTTGTTGTGCGTTTCCTTGGGGGCATTGTGTGGGGCAGGGCGGAATTTGCAAATGCTCGGACCTCATTGCCCGGACATGGTCGAGCGACCGGCGACAGTCTTGCACCCTATAACGTTATGCGTTATATTGAGCCATGATCGTCAGCTTCGGCGATGTTGAAACCGCGAAAATCTGGAACGGCGAGCGCAGCCGCCGGCTGCCGCCGGACATTCAATCGACGGCGCTGCGTAAGTTACGCCTCATCAACGCGGCCCGAAGGATCGACGATCTGCGCGTGCCGCCCGGCAACCAGCTGGAGTCCCTGAAGGGCCAGCGCGCAGGACAGTGGAGCATCCGGATCAATGACCAGTGGCGCATCGCGTTCCGCTGGACCGAAGGAGGAGCGGAAGATGTCGCGATCGTCGACTACCATTGAGCTATTGGCGAACCCGCACCCCGGTGAAGTTCTGCTCGAAGACTTCTTGAAGCCTATGGGCCTGTCGCAGACGGCACTGGCGCGCGCGATCGGCGTGCCGCCACGCCGCATCAACGAGATCGTGCTGGGCAAGCGCGCAATCACCGCCGATACCGATCTGCGCATGACGCGCTATTTCTGCTTAAGCGAAGGATTCTTCCTGCGGCTGCAAACCGACCACGATCTGATGGCGCGGCGGCGGCAGATCGGCGAGAAGCTGAAGGCCATCAAACCAAGGGCGGCGTAGTTCGCTGGGGCTGTCGTGCGGTGGCGGCCGCGACGCCGCACAGCATCGCCCTCACGCCTTCTTCAAAAACTCCGTCCGCAGCACCAGGCCCTTGACCTTGTCGGTGCGGCCTTCGATCTCGTCCGGGTCGTCGGTGAGGCGGATGTTCTTGACCACCGTGCCACGCTTGAGCACGGTCGAGGAGCCTTTCACCTTGAGGTCCTTGATCAGCGTGACCGTGTCGCCGTCGTTGAGGATGGTGCCGTTCGAGTCTTTGACTTTGATGTCCATCGAGTCGTCGTTCCTTGGTTTTGGTGCCGCATAAAGAAAGATAGGGATGCCCCGGTCAAGACTGGGGATGATCTAATGCGGCACGACCTCTTTCCTCATGGTGAGGAGCGCCGCGCAGCGGCGCGTCTCGAACTATGAGGCCGAAGCGGCCGCCCCGTTACACGGCGGCTGATGAGGCGGAGCTAACCGCCCACCCCGTGCCCCTTCAGCGCCGTGCCGATCTCATCCAAAATCGTCGGGTCGTCGATGGTCGCCGGCATGGTCCACGGGTCGCCGTCAGCGATCTTCTTGATGGTGCCGCGCAGGATCTTGCCGGAGCGCGTCTTCGGCAGGCGAGCCACGGTGATCGCGAGCTTGAAGGCCGCGACCGGGCCGATCTTCTCGCGCACCAGCGCGACGATCTCCTTCTCGATCACGTCAGGCGGACGGTTGACGCCGGCTTTGAGTACGATGAAGCCGCAGGGCACCTCGCCCTTCAACTCGTCCTTGATGCCGAGCACCGCGCATTCGGCGACGTCCTGGTGCGCGGCGAGCACTTCCTCCATGCCGCCGGTCGAAAGCCTGTGGCCGGCGACGTTGATGATGTCGTCGGTGCGGCTCATCACATAGATGTAGCCGTCGTCGTCCTTATAGCCGGCGTCGGCGGTCTTGTAGTAGCCGGGGAATTCGGCGAGGTAGCTTTCCTTGAAGCGCTCGTCCTGCTGCCACAGCGTCGGGAAGCAGCCCGGCGGCAGCGGCAGCTTGACCACGATCGAGCCGATCTTGTTGTCGGGCACGGGCTTGCAGGCTTCGTCGACGATGTCGATGGCGTAGCCCGGCATCGGCACGCCGGCCGAGCCGTAGCGCACCGGCAGCGCGCCCAGGCCGACCGGATTGCCGGCGATGCACCAGCCGGTCTCGGTCTGCCACCAGTGATCGATCACCGGCACGTTCAGCATGTCCTCGGCCCATTGGATGGTCGGCGGGTCGGCGCGCTCGCCGGCGAGGAACAGCGTGCGGAATTTCGACAGGTCGTATTGCTTCAAGAGCTTGCCGTCCGGGTCTTCCTTGCGGATGGCGCGGAAGGCGGTCGGCGCGGTGAACAGCGCCACCGCCTTGTGCTGCGCGATTACGCGCCAGAACGCGCCGGCGTCAGGCGTGCCGACCGGCTTGCCCTCGTAGAGGATGGTGGCGCAGCCGTGCAGGAGCGGCGCATAGACGATGTAAGAGTGGCCG
>CAYJPU010000142.1:0-9083 GCA_964372105.1 uncultured Undibacter sp. | reverse complement strand
GTGCTGCTGCAGTTCGCGCTGGTGGTGGCGCGCTACGCGTTCGCGCTCGGCTCGATCTGGCTGTCGGAGACGGTGATCTACCTGCACGCGCTGTTGTTCATGTGCGCCGCGGCCTGGACGCTGCGTACCGGCGGCCATGTGCGGGTCGACATCTTCTATGCCCACGCCTCGAAGCGCACGCAGGCGCTGGTCGACTTCGGCGGCGCGCTGCTGCTGCTGCTGCCGTTCGCGCTGGTGCTGCTGTGGCTGTCGGTGCCTTACGTGGCGCGGTCCTGGTCGATCCTCGAACGCTCGCAGGAGTCGAGCGGCCTGCCGCTGGTGTACGCGCTCAAGTCGGTGATCGTCGTGTTCGCCGTGCAGATGGCGCTGCAGGGCGTGTCGCAGGCGATTCATGCTTGCGTCGCATTACATAGGAGTGGCCGATGATCGCGCTTTTCTTTACCTCTCCCCAATGGGGAGAGGTCGGCGAGCGAAGCGAGCCGGGTGAGGGGGCTCAGTGAGTTTGAGAGTCCTGGACCCCCTCACCCCAACCCTCTCCCCACAGGGGAGAGGGAGTCTCGCAGTGCTCGCGGCGAGGGTCGCATGATATCGCTTCCTGAGATCCTCGCCGTCCTGATGGTCGCCGTGGTCTGCGCCGCGCTGATGATCGGCTATCCGGTGGCGCTGACGCTCGCCGGCGTGTCGCTCGCCTTCGCGGCGCTCGGCCATGCCGTCGGCGCCATGGACTTCGCGATTCTGGGCGCGCTGCCGCAGCGCATCTTCGGCGTGATGACCAATCCGGTGCTGCTGGCGATCCCGCTGTTCATCTTCATGGGCGTGATGCTGGAGCGTTCGCGCATCGCCGAGGATCTGCTGGAGACCATGGGCCGGCTGTTCGGTCGCTTGCGCGGCGGCTTGGGCATTGCGGTGGTGCTGGTCGGCACGCTGCTCGCCGCCGCCAAGGGCGTGGTCGGCGCCACCACCGTCACCATGGGCCTGATCGTGCTGCCGACCATGCTGCGCTTCGGCTACGACCCGCGGCTCGCCGCCGGCACGGTGGCCGCCACCGCCACGCTGGCGCAGGTGTTTCCGCCGGCGACCGTGCTGGTGCTGCTCGGCGACCAGATCGGCAACGCCTTTCAGGCGGCGCAACTGGCGCAGGGCAACTTCGCGCCGCGCTCGGTCAACGTCAGCGACCTGTTCGCCGGCGCGCTGGTGCCGGGCTTCGCGCTGGTCGCGCTCTATCTCGTCTACATCGTCGCGGTCGCGATCTTCTGGCCGAAGGCCGCGCCGGCCATGCCGGCCGACCCGTTGGCGCCGCGCGGTCTGGCGCTGGCGCGCCGGCTCGCCGCCGTGCTGGTGGCGCCGGTGGCGCTCATCTTCGCCGTGCTCGGCTCGATCCTGTTCGGCATCGCGACGCCGACCGAGGCGGCCTCGATCGGCGCGGTCGGCGCCATTCTGCTCGCCATGCGCAAGACCGCGCTCGGCCCGCTGCTGCGGCCGGTGTCGGAGAAGACCACGCAGATCACCGCGATGATCTTCCTCATCCTGATCGGCGCGACGCTGTTCAGCCTGGTGTTCCGCGCGCTCGGCGGCGACGACATGGTGCACCGCGCGCTGTCGAACCTGCCGGGCGGCGCCGGCGGCGCGGTGCTGGTCGTGATGCTGGCGATGTTCCTGCTCGGCTTCGTGATGGACGCCTTCGAGATCATCTTCGTGGTGGTGCCGATCGTCGCGCCGGCGCTGTTGAAGATGCCCGGCGTCGATCCGGTCTGGCTCGGCATCATGATGGCGGTGAACCTGCAGACCTCCTACATGCACCCGCCGCTCGGGCCGACCTTGTTCTTCCTGCGCGGCGTGGCGCCGCCGGAGATCACCACCCGGCACATCTACGTCGGCGTCATTCCGTTCGTGCTGATCCAGCTGCTCGCGCTGGTGGTGCTGTGGTTCGCGCCGGGGCTTGCGACCGCCCTGCCGCATGCGCTTTATGGAAAGTAGTTTTCGTCATGGCCGGGCTTGTCCCGGCCATCCACGCCTTTGAGAATGGAAAAAGAAAGTCGTGGATGTCCGGCACAAGGCCGGGCATGACGGCTGGGGAAACGTCGAGCACAAAAATGAAAGCCTCCGACCTCTTCAGCCTCAAATCCCGCGTCGCGCTGGTGACCGGCGCCTCCAGCGGGCTCGGCATCCAGTTCGCCAAGGCGCTGGCCGACAACGGCGCCGCGGTCGCGCTGGTGGCGCGGCGGGCCGACCGGCTGACCGCACTTAAGACTGAGATTGAATCGCAGGGCGGCCGCGCCGTCACGATCGAGGCCGACGTCACCGACCGCGCCGCCATGGTGCGCGCCTTCGACCAAGCCGAGGCCGCCTTCGGCACCGTCACCATCCTGGTCAACAACGCCGGCGTCGCCCAGCAGCCGGTGCGCGCGACCGATGTGAGCGCGGAGGAATGGCGGCGCGTTCTCTCGGTCGATCTCGACGCGGTGTTCTATTGGGCGCAGGAAGCCGCGCGCCGCATGATCACGGCCAAACAGCCGGGCGCCATCGTCAACATTGCGTCGGTGCTGGGTTTTGGCGTGGCCAAGGGCACCGCGGCCTACGCGGTCGCCAAGGCCGCCGTCGTGCAGACGACCAAGGCGCTGTCGGTCGAGCTCGCCTTCAAGGGCGTGCGCGTCAACGCCATCGCGCCCGGCTGGTTCGTGACCGAAATCAATGACAAGTACCTCGAGAGCGAGGCAGGTTTGGCCATGAAGCGCGACATCCCGATGGGCCGCTTCGGCGAGACCGGCGACCTCGACGGCGCGCTGCTGCTGCTGGCGTCGGACGCCGGCCGTTACATTACCGGCGCCACCATCGTCGTCGATGGCGGACAAGTCGTGCAGATCAAAGGGTAAGGAAACAACCATGGACTTCACACTCGCCCCCGAGATCGAAGATATCCGCCTGCGCGTGCGCGCCTTCGTCGCCGAGCACGTGCTGCCGCTGGAATCCGACCCGGAGAACTTCGCCGACTACGAGAACATCCCGCACGAGCGCCTGGCGCCGGTGCGCGCCAAGGCCAAGGCGGCCGGCCTGTGGGCGCCGCAGTCGCCCAAGGAATACGGCGGCATGGGGCTGCCGGTCGGCGCCTGGCCGGCGATCTACGAGGAGGCCGCGCGCTCGATCTTCGGACCGCTCGCCATCCACTGCATGGCGCCGGACGACGGCAACATGAACCTGATCGCCAAGGTCGGCACGCCGGAGCAGAAGGAAAAATGGCTCAGGCCCCTCGTCGAGGGCAAAGAGCGTTCGGCCTTCGTGATGACCGAGCCGCATCCCGGCTCCGGCTCCGACCCCGGCATGATGCTGACGCGCGCCGAGAAGAGGAACGACCGCTACGTGGTGCACGGCCGCAAGTGGTTCATCACCGGCGCCGACGGCGCCGCGCATTTCATCCTGATCGCGCGCACCTCGGACGAAAAGCGCCGCGGTCTCACCGCGTTCCTGTATCACAAGGACCAGCCGGGCTGGCGCATCGTGCGGCGCATTCCGATCATGGGACCGGAAGAGCACGGCGGCCATTGCGAACTGGAATTCGACGGGCTCGAGATTCCGTTCGAGAACGTGCTGATGACCGAAGGCGACGGCCTGAAGGCGACGCAGATCCGCCTTGGGCCCGCGCGCCTGACGCACTGCATGCGCTGGCTCGGTTTCGCGAAGCGCTGCATGGAGATCGCGCAGGAATACGCCGAGAAGCGCGAAGGCTTCGGCATCAAGCTCGCCGACCGCGAGTCGATCCAGATCAAGCTCGGCGAGGTCGCGCACCAGATCCAGATCGGCCGGCTCTTGACCATGCACGCGGCGTGGAAGCTGGAGCAGGGCTCGCGTGCGCGCAAGGAAGTGTCGATGGCCAAGGTGCAGGTGGCCGACGCGCTGCACAACGCCGCCGACGTCGCGATCCAGCTCAACGGCGCGCGCGGCTATTCCAAGGACACCATCCTGGAATGGCTCTATCGCTACGCCCGTGCGGCGCGGCTGGTCGACGGCGCCTCCGAAGTGCACAAGATGGTGCTGGCGCGCTTCATGCGCGAAGAGGGAAGAGATTTCTGGAAGTGGGGGTAGTGAGGCAGGTCGTCCCCGCACTCGGGTCCGACCTTCGGTCGGCCCGAGCACAGGCTCCAGCGGGGACCCAGTACACCGCAGCACATCGGTAGGCTGCGGAGTACTGGATCCCGGGTCTCGCTGCGCTCGCCCGGGATGACAGCTTTAGCCTATCGCCTTCCTCAAACTCGCCACCTCGTCGCGCGCGGCGCGCATCAGATACTGCACGTCCGAGCCGGCGATGACGAAGCGGCCGCCGAGCGCGACCAGCTCGGCGACCTGCGCGACGTCGCCGCGCACGCCGCCGATGCCGAGATGCTTGCCGTGTTTTTTGCAGGCCTGCGCGGTGGTCTCGAAGGCCGCGCGCAGCGTCGGGTGCTTCAGGTCGCCGGCGATGCCCAGCGCCGTGGACAGGTCGTTGGTGCCGATCAGCAGCACGTCGATGCCCGGCACGGCGGCGATCGCCTCGGCGTTGGCGACGCCTTCCGGCGTCTCCAGCATGGCGATCAGCACGGTGGCGTCGTTGCCCTGCTTGTTGACCTCGGCCAGCGGCGTCGCGCGGTAGCCCTGCAAGGGGCCGGCGCCCGCCACCGAGCGCTCGCCGAGCGGCGGGAAGCGGCAGGCGCGTGCGAAGGCTTGCGCCTGCGTGGCCGTGCTGACGTTCGGGCAGATGATGCCGAGCGCGCCGGCGTCCAAGAGCCGCGTCGCGTCGTCGAACGCATGGCCGGCGATGCGCACCAGCGGCGTGACGCCCACGGGCAGCGCCGCCAGACAAATCTGCGCCGCGGCGTCGAGCGCGATCGTGCAGTGCTCCATGTCGATGTAGAAGGCGTCGAAGCCGGTCGCCTCCGCGATCATGGCGATCTCGGCGGTGCGCGCCAGCCGCGTCGCCATGCACAGCGCCACCTCGCCGCGCGCCATGCGCGCGCGCACCTTGTTGGTCACGGTCATGTGGCGGCGTCCTGTATTTCTACCGGGTGAAAATCGGCATGCTTTTACTTGCGTTCGCGACGCTAACACAATCGGCACGCTTGGCCAGATGACGCCGCCCGCCTATACAAAGCGCGCAAACGCGCCGAGGGGGACATGACCAAGCCAATTCAAATCCGCATGGGCGGCTACGGGCCGGCGACCACCGGCTTTTCCAAGTCGCTGAAGTTCATCGGCGACAGACTGGAAGCGCAGTTCGGCGACCGCGTCGATATCAAGTACGTCTGGAACATCATGGATCTCGGCTTCAAGGCCGAGGACATCCTGTGGCTGGTCGAGCATGGCTTACTGACGCTCGGCTACCAGTCGTCGAGCTATCTCACCGACCGCGTGCCGGAACTGGGCTTCGTCGATCTGCCGTTTCTGTTCGCCAACAACGCGCAGGCGCGCGCGGCGATGGACGGCGAGCTTGGGCAGCTCCTGGTGCGCAAGACCGAAGAGCGCGTCAACTACCGCATCCTCGGCTGGTTCGAGAACGGCTTCCGCCACATCTCCAACAAGCTGCGGCCGATCCACGTGCCGGCCGACATGAAGGGCATGAAGATCCGCGTGCTGCCGAGCGAGATCCAGAAGCGCACCTTCGAGCTGCTCGGCGCGGTGGCGATGCGCATGGACCTGACCGAAGCGATCAAGATGGTGGTGGCCGGCACCTTGGACGCGCAGGAGAACCCGCTCGCCAACACCGTGACCTACGGCGTGCACAACTTTCACAAGTTCCACACGCTGACCTCGCACTTCTACATCTCGCGGCCGATCTTCCTGCACCGCACCGCGTTCGCGGGCTGGCCGGAAGATCTCCAGCGCGCCATGCAAGCCGCGGTGACGGAGGCAGTCGCGTTCCAGCGCAAGCTGGCGGTCGAGGAGCACGAGCAGTCGCGCAAGGCGATCGAGGCCGCCGGCTGCGAGATCGTCGAACTGACGCCGCAGGAGCACGCCGCCTTCGTCGCGGCGGTGCAGCCGCTTTTGGCGGACGCGCGCAAGATGTATGGCGAGGAGATGTTCCGGCTACTGCCGAAATTATAACTGTCATTCCCCGAGATCGATGGGCCGCCCCGGAATGACGCGTAAGACGGCCGGAATGATTGCCCGCGAAACCAAACCCCGCCAGGGGAGGCTCACGCAAAGGCTGAGCGCTGCCGCCAGCGGGCGACCAGCAGGCCGACGATCAGCAAATTGAGAATGTTGGCGCCGATGCCGGCCGCGAAGGCCGGCGCGTAATAGCCGAAATGGTCGTACAGCAGCCCGGCGAGCCAGCCGCCGAGCGCCATGCCGCCGCCGCTGAACAGCAGGAAGGTCGGAATGCGCCACGACGCTTCCGAGGCCGGGAACAATTCGCGCAGCGCCAGCACGTAAGCGGGGATGATGCCGGAAAAGCCGAGCCCGAAGGCGGCGGCCACCGTGAACAGGCCGGCCTCGTTCAGCGTGAACAGCAGGCCCACCATCGCCGCCGCCTGCCAGGCCGAACCGATCAGCACCGTGGCGAGCCCGCCGATGCGGTCGGAGATCGCGCCCCAGACCTGCCGGCTCAGGAACGCGGTGCCGAGCAGCATCGACAGCGCCAGCGCGCCGAGCGAGCGGGAAAAGCCGAGGTCGCTGCAGAACGCGACCAGATGGCCCTGCGGCATGGCCATCGGGATGCAGCACATGACGGCGGCCACGCACATCATGGCGAACACGACGTTGGGCGGCAGGCCCAGCACGCGCGCGGCCTGCTTCGTGCTGCCGGCCGGCGCCGGCGGCGGGATGACTTCCGGGGCGGCGCGGAAATAGAGCGCGGCGAGCGGCACGACCACCACGATCTCGGCGAGCGCGTACCACAGCATGGTCTGCCGCCAGCCCATCATGGCGATGGCGGCCTCGAACAGCGGCGGCCACACTGCGCCGGCGAGATAGCTGCCGCTCGAGATCAGCGCCAAGGCCGAGCCGCGGCGGCGGTCGAACCAGCGGCTGACGTAAATATAAAGGGGCGCGTTGATGCCCCCTAACCCGATCAGGCCGATGAACAGGCCGTGACCGATCCACAGCGGCAAAGGCGGCCCGAGCGTCGAGATCGCCAACCCTGTGCCGATCATCAGCGCGCCGAACAGCACGGTCCAGCGCGTGCCGACGCGCTCGGCGATGCGGCCCATCAGGATGCCGCCGACGCCGGAGCCGAGCCAGGCGAGCGAACTCGCCAGCGCCGGCACCGAGCGCGCGCCCTCGGCCTCGCTTGCGATGTCTTTCAACGCGACGGCGGTGATCCAGGCCGCGCCGAACGACATCATCATGGCGAGCAGAGCCACGAAGGCGACGACCCAGGAGGCTTTGGTCTCGATCGATGACGATGGAGGCATTTCAGAATCCGGCTGGCTCAACCTTTTCTACAGGCCGCACAGGATTTCACCAGTGCGGCGGCGGCGACGCTGCCGCGCGTTGCGTTGCGCCAAAATGCGCGCCGGCTTCGCAATATGAAATTTCATTCCGCCCCGGCCGCGTAGAACGAAATTGACCACAGGCCCTTGTGGTGTCAGCTTTTCTGGGGATACGCCGCTTTGCATCGGACCGGCCAAACCTATATGAAGAAGGCCACGGGCACCGTATCGAACTGCACCCCCGCGGGCCGACCCAAAGGGCACAGATGACGCTCCGACCCGTCAGCCTCGACGACAAATACGATCTCGCTCAACAACACGTTTTCGTGACCGGCTATCACGCGCTCATTCGCGCGTGCCTGATGCAGAAGGAGCGCGACCGCCGCGCCGGCATCAACACCGCCGGCTTCGTCACCGGCTATCGCGGCTCGCCGCTCGGCGGTCTCGACCAGCAGTTCATGCGCGCCGGGCGCCAGTGCGCGGCCGCCGACATCAAGTTCCAATCCGGCATCAACGAGGAACTCGCCGCCACCGCGCTGTGGGGCACCCAGCAGGCCGAATTGCGCGGTGAGGGCAAGTTCGATGGCGTGTTCGGCATGTGGTACGGCAAGGGCCCGGGCGTCGACCGCTCCGGCGACGTGTTCCGCCACGCCAACATGGCCGGCACCTCGCAGCACGGCGGCGTCATCGCTTTGATGGGCGACGACCACACCGCGGAATCCTCGACCACCGCGCACCAGTCCGAATTCCATTTCGTCGACGTGATGATGCCGATCCTCAACCCCGCCGGGGTGCAGGAGATCATCGACTACGCGCTCTACGGCTGGGCCATGTCGCGCTACACCTCGACCTGGACCGCGCTCAAATGCATGCACGAGACCGTCGAGTCGACCGGTGTGGTCGATGGCCGCTTAGAGCGCGTGCAGATCGTCATCCCGTCGGACTTCGTCATGCCTCCGGGCGGGCTCAACATCCGTCTCAACGATACTATTCTCGGCCAGGAAGCGCGCCTGCACGACTACAAGCGCGACGCCATGCTGGCCTTCGTGCGCGCCAACAAGCTCAACCAGATGATCACGTCGGGCGGCCGTAACCCGAAGATCGGCGTCATCACCACCGGCAAGGCCTATCTCGACGTGCGCCAGGCGCTCGACGAGCTCGGCATCGACGAGGTCAAGTGCAACGACGCCGGCATCCGGCTGTTCAAGATCGGTTGCGTCTGGCCGATCCCGCGCCAGGACCTCATGGAGTTCGCGCAGGGCCTCGATCTCATCATCGTGGTCGAGGAAAAGCGTTCGCTGATCGAAGTGCAGGTGCGCGAGGAATTGTACGGCACCGCCAATCAGCCGGTCTGCATCGGCAAGAAGGACGAGCAGGGCAACTGGCTGTTCCCGGTCAAGGGCGCGCTCGATCCGAACGACGTCGCCATCTGCATCGGCGAGCGGCTGCTGCGCTACGGCGGCAACGACGAACTGGCGGCCAATGTCGCGCGGCTGAAGTCGGCGCAGCGCGCGCTGGCCGAAACCAGCGACGTCGCCGTGCGCATCCCCTATTTCTGCTCGGGCTGTCCGCACAACACGTCGACACGTGTGCCCGAGGGCTCGCGTGCGGTGGCGGGGATCGGCTGTTCGTACATGGCCATGTGGATGGATCGCGGCACGGCAACCTACACGCACATGGGTG
>CAYJPU010000141.1:0-9085 GCA_964372105.1 uncultured Undibacter sp. | reverse complement strand
CCGCAATACGCCCAGGCGCCTGCCGCGCCGCGACAGCCGGCGGCGAATTCGCGCGGCCTGTTCTCGCGCTCGCCGGCCTATGCCCAGCAGAGCTACACCCAGCAACCGGCTTACCCGCAACCGGCCTATCAGCAGCCCGCCTATCAGCAGCCGGCGGCGCGGATGCCACCGGGGCCGAACGGCAACCGCGGCTTCTTCACGTCGCGCGCGCCGGCCTATCAGGCGCAGCCGCAATACGCGCAGCAGCCGCAATACGGCGCCGGCGGGCCTTACGTCGCCGCGCCGACCGCCGCCTATGCCGCGGCGCCCTCGACCTATCAGCCCGCCTACACGCTCGATGCCGGCGACAAGCTGCGCATCGTGGTGTTCGGCCAGGAAGGCATCACCAACAGCTACACCGTCGGCGTCGACGGCAGCGTCAACCTGCCGCTGGTCGGCTCGGTGCCGGCGCGCGGCTTCACCACGCAGCAGCTCTCGGGGATGATCTCGGAGCGGCTCAAGCAAGGCTTCGTGCGCGAGCCGCATGTGAGCGTGGAGGTCGAGAGCTACCGGCCGTTCTTCATCCTCGGCGAAGTCACGACGCCCGGCCAATACCCATACGTCGCCAACATGACGGCGGAGACCGCCATTGCCATCGCCGGCGGCTTCGCGGCGCGCGCCAACAAGCGCACGGTCGAACTGACCCGCAGCGCACCCGGCCAGCAGATGAAGGGCGACGTGCCGCTCAGCTATCCCTTGCGCCCCGGCGACACCATCGTCGTCAAGGAGCGGTGGTTCTGACGCTCTGCCAACATTGAGGCGTCATCGTCCGCGAAAGCGGACGATCCAGTAATCACGACACTTTCAGTAGGATACTGGGTTCCCCGCTTTCGCGGGGGGACGACAGCAGAGTGCGCGGCGATTCCTCGCCCGTTCACTTCATATGCTTCTTCAAGAACTCCTGCGTGCGGCTCCAGGCCAGGTCGGCGGCGTCCTGGCGATAGGACGCGCGTTCGTCGCAATAGAAGCCGTGCGGCGCGCCCGGATAGATGTAGGTCTCGGCCTGCGGCTGTTTCTTCTTGATCTCTTCCACGGTGGCGAGCGGGATGCCTTCGTCCTTCTCGCCGAAATGCATCTGCAACGGGCACTTCGGCTTCTCGTCGGCGAACTTGCCGATCATGCCGCCGTAATAGGAGACCGCGGCGGCGATGCCGGGAATGCGGCAGGCGGCGAGGAAGGCGGCGGTGCCGCCCATGCAGAAGCCGATGACGCCGATCGGCCCGACACCCTTCAGTTCGTTCTTGGCGGCGGTCATGTCGTGCATCATGTGGTCGAAGTTCAGGTTGCCGAGATAGCCGCGCGCATGGGCGATCTCGTCCGGCGTATAGCCGCATTCGAAGTCGCGCACGAAGCGGTCGAACACCGCCGGCGCGATCGCCGCATAGCCGAGCGCCGCCAGCCGGTCGCAGACCGCGCGGACGTGATGATTGACGCCGAAGATCTCCTGCACGACGACCAGGCCACCCTTCGGCTGGCCCGCCGGATCGGCGCGATACGACCCGAGGGTGTGCGCGTCGGCAGTGGTGAGCTTGACATGCTGGCCCATTGGAACTCCCCTTTATTTATTCGTTACGAAAGCCGGCGCGGCTTTTAGCATGGCCTTTTTGCCCCGTCATTCCGGGTGCGTGCCCCGGGCGCGGTGCGGCACGAAGCGTTAGCGGAGTGATGCACCGCAGATCCGGGGCCCCGGTTTTTTCATTTCCAGAAAGCGGGGTCCCGGGTCTGCAGCGCATCACGAACGTGCTGCGCTGCGCCCGGGACACGAGGCGTCACATGAACAGCCCCGCCAGCAGTTCATACGACCGCTTGCGCGCCTGGTGATCGAAAATCATCGTTGTCACCATCAACTCATTGGCCTTGGTCGCTTCGATCAGCGGCGCGAGCTTGGCGGTCACCGTCGCCGGCGAGCCGACCGAGAGCTTCTGCCGGTTCTGCGCGATGCGCGCGAGGTCGATCGGCGAATAGTCGTAGGCCGCGGCCTCCTCGGGCGAGGCCAGTGGCAGATATTCGCCCTTGGCGCGGCGCACGATGTTGAGATCGACCGTCTTCGCCAGAAGGTCGGCTTCTTCGTCGGTGTCGGCGCACACCACGTGCGTGCCGAGGATCGCGTGCGGCTTGTCGTGCGAGGGCGACGGCTTGAAGGTGTCGCGATAGAGCCGCATCGCCTCGGCCGCGTCGAAGGTCGCGAAGTGGTGCGCGAACGCAAAAGCCGCGCCGATGTGGCCGGCGAGCTGCGCGCTGTAGTCCGATGAGCCGAGCAGGAAGATCGGCGGCAGCCTAACGTCCGAAGGCATCGCCTGCACCTTGTGGAACGGATGGCCGGCCGGAAAGCCGCGCGATTCAAACAGCATCAGTTCGTTGAAGCGTTCGAGGAAATCGTCCTCCTCGTTGACGCCCTGCCGCCGCCGCAGCGCATAGGAGGTGGCGGGATCGGTGCCCGGCGCGCGGCCGAGCCCGAGATCGATGCGGCCGGGAAACAGCGCCTCCAGCACCCTGAAGCGCTCGGCCACCATCAGCGGCGCGTGGTTCGGCAGCATCACGCCGCCGGAACCGACGCGGATGCGCTTCGTCGTGGCGGCGATCTGCCCGATCATGATGTCGGGCGCCGAGCTCGCGATCGACGGCATGTTGTGATGCTCGGCGACCCAATAGCGCGTGAAGCCCAAACCGTCGGCGAGCCGCGCCAGGTCGAGCGAATTGCGCAACGCCTGCGCGCCGGTCGAGCCGGCCGCGACGGGCGAAAGATCGAGAATGGAGAGCGGGATGTTGAAGGAGTTCATGGGCTGGACCTCACCTTCATGTGGGCGAATTCCGCGACGCATTCAAGCCCGCCCTCCTTGCGGCGAATGGCTCATACTTTGCGGTTCCTCCGCGCGGCAACGGCGGATATGATGGCGCAGCCGGGTGACGTATCGAACGCAAAGAGAGCGAATGGCCGCGTTGACCGAATGGAAAGTGCCGCCCGCTGTGCAGCCGCGGCCGGAGGATTATTCCTACGACCTCGAGCGCGCTCTCTCTTCGGTGATTGGCCTGCACGCCATCATCCCGCCGGACGCCTTCACCGCCGAAAGCCTCGGCGTCGAGCGCGCCGGCAACGGCGTCGTTATCGATGACGGCCTGATCCTCACCGTCGGCTATCTCATCACCGAGGCTGCGAGCCTGTGGCTGCACGTCGGCGACGGCCGTGTGATCGAAGGCCATGTGCTCGGCTTCGACGGCGAAACCGGCTTCGGTCTGGTGCAGGCGCTCGGCCGGATCGACCTGCCGTCGCTGCCGATCGGCTCGTCGGACGCGGCCGAGGTCGGCGAGCGCGTCGTGCTCGGCGGCGCCGGCGGCCGCACGCGCTCGGTCGCGGCCCGCATCGCCGCCAAGCAGGAATTCGCCGGCTATTGGGAATACGTGCTGGACGAGGCGATCTTCACGTCGCCCGCCCATCCCAACTGGGGCGGTACCGGGCTGATCTCGTCGAGCGGCGAGCTCATCGGCATCGGCTCGTTGCAGCTCGAGCGCGACCGCGGCGGCAAGAACGAGCACCTCAACATGGTGGTGCCGATCGATCTGCTGAAGCCGATCCTGGGCGACCTGCGCAAGTTCGGCCGCGTCAACAAGCCGGTGCGGCCGTGGCTCGGCCTCTACTCGACCGAGGTCGAGGACAAGGTCGTGGTCGTCGGCCTGGCGCCGAACGGTCCGGCCGCGCGCGCCGAACTCAAAGCCGGCGACGTGGTGCTGGCGGTGAAGGGCGAGTACGTCACGTCGCTCGCCGAATTCTATCGCAAGGTCTGGTCGCTCGGCGAAGCCGGCGTCGAAGTGCCGCTGACGCTCTACCGCGAAGGCCTCACCTTCGAGGTGCGGGTGAATTCATCCGACCGCGCCAAGCTGCTCAAAGGGCCCAGGGTGCATTGAGGACTTTGTGCTCCGGACGCGACGCAGCATGGAGCGAAGTGGAATGATGCGTCGCTGATCCGGGGCCTCGGTTTTTCAAGAAAGCTGGATCCCGGGTCTGCAGCGCGTCATTGCATGCCGCGCTGCGCCCGGGACACGAGTCTTTGCCCTCACTCCTCTTCAATCCTGTCCACCTGGTTCGGATAAAACGCGAGATGCTCCTTGAGCTCGGCCACCGCCGGGAACGGCTGCTCGTAACTCCACGCCGCGTTGTCGGCCTGCCGCCCGTCGACGCGGATGGTGAAGTAGCTGGCGTCGCCCTTGTACGGACAACGTGTGCGGTGATCGGTGCGGGTGAGCGCGCTCATGTCGACGTCGGCGCGCGGAATGTAATGCACCGGCGGATAACTCGCCTCTTTCAACGTCAGCGTGCTGCTGCTGTCGGCGATCGCCTTGCCGGCAATGGTGACGCGCACGCGCCGGCGGTTCGGCGTCACTGTGATCGGATGGTCGGGACCGGGCAGTTTCATGAGCGTGGCCTCGCGCCGTCGGCAAACTCATTCACCCTGTCGCCGCCACTATAGCACCAGAGCCGTACCGGAGAACGGCGGCGTGCTTAACAGAGCGTTTCGGCGTTTTGTGCAATTGAATGCACTCGCGCCAAAATGCACTGCAAGAGTAGAAAACGCGCGCCGTCACTCCGGAAGATTGAGACAAATTAACAGATCGATCTTAGGAAAATCACAGTCTCTGGGAACTACCTTGCACGGTAGCAGCGAGGTCCTGAGATGCCTGCAAATCCGGTCGATAAGAAGATCCAGGGTCTCAACATCCTGATCGTCGACAGCAATCATTACATGCGGCGCTTGACGCGCACCATGTTGATGAATCTCGGCGCAAAGTCGGTGCTCGAGGCGTCCGACGGTCTCGCCGCACTGGAAACGATCCGCACCTGCGATCCCGACGTGATGCTGCTGGAATGGGACATGCCGGTGCTCGACGGCATGGAAGTGATGCGCATCGTGCGCTCGCCCGGCGTCTTCCCGCGTCCCGCTCTGCCGATCATCATGCTGACCACCCGCGGCAACCGCTCGGCGGTGGCGCACGCGTTGCGCGCCGGTGCCCATGAATTCCTGCTGAAGCCGACCTCGCCTCAGGCGCTGCGCGACCGCCTCACCTCGATCCTGAGCAATCCGCGGCCGATGGTGAAGCTCGGCGACTTCTACGTGCCGCAACCGCGCCGTCAGCCGACGAATTTCGATCTGCAGCAGTTGGGCTGATCGCGATCACGCGCGCGGGAAATCATACAACCGCGCCGGATTGTCGCTGAGGATCGTCTGCCGCAGCGCGGCCGACGGCGTCCAATCGAGAAACACATCCAACAGATGCTTGGCGTCCGGCACCGGACCTTCGGGCCGCGGATGCGGCCAATCGGTGCCCCACACCAGGTTCGCCGGATTGGCGGCAACCAGCGCGTCGTGGAACGGCTTGGCCTCGATGTAGTCGGGCGCGGTGGCGCCGAGCCGGTAGGTGCCGGACAGTTTCGACCACAGCCGGCCTTCACTGAGCCCGCGCACCAGCGCCTGGAAGCCTGGATGCTGCGTGCCATGGTGGTGCTCCATGCGGCCCATGTGATCGACCACCACCGGCACCGGCACGCGCGCCAACTGCGGCATCAGGTCGGGCAGGTCGCGCGTGTCGATCCACAGTTGCAGGTGCCAGCCGAGATCGGCCATGGCCGCGTGCAGATGTTCGATGTCCTTCAGCCCGACGCCGTTCTGGTAATAGGGTTTGCCGTCGCGGCGGAACTCGTTGGCGCGCAAGGCCCGCACGCCGTTGGCGTGCCACTGCTTCAGCGTTGCGGGCGTCAGTTCGTCGCCGCCGACCGCGACGCCGCGCAGACGCACCGGTTCGCGCGTCAGCGCATCGAGCATCGCGCGGTTGTCGCGGCCATAGGCGGAGGGCTGCACCAGCACGCCGCGCTCGAAGCCGAGCCGGTCGAGCATGGCGAGATAGGCCTCCAGCGGCGCGTCGTCCGGCGTGTAGCTGCGCGGTTCCGCATAAGGGAACCGCGCGGCCGGGCCGAACACGTGGCAGTGGCAGTCGCAGGCGCCGCGCGGCAGTGCACCGCTCATTTCGGCGTAATGCCGGCGAGCTTGGCGGCCGCGCGCATGTTTTCATAGTCGGCGCGGATGAAGGCATCGAAGCCCTTCGGCGTCATCTGCTCGGGCGTGGCGATTTCCGAGCCCATGGCGCGCAGCTTGTCAGGCGCTGGACCGCTGGTGAGCCCACCTGCGATGGCCTTCTGCAATTGCGCGATGATGGCCTCAGGCGTCTTCGCCGGCGCCAGGATGCCGATGTAGCTCTGGCCGGTGAAGCCTTTCACGCCGCCGTCGATGAAGGTCGGGATGTCGGGCGCGAGCTTGGAGCGCTGCGCCGCCGCGACGCCGATGATGTGCGCATAGCCGCCTTTGTGCTGCGGCAGGGCGGTCGAGAATTCCGTCATCGCGCCCTGGATGTTGCCGGCGATCACGTCCGGCAGCAGCGCGCCGCCGCTCTTGTAGGGCACGTGCGTGATGTTGGCGCCGGTCGCGGCCTTGAAGCGCTCCAGCGTCATGTGCGTGGCGCTGCCGACGCCGCTGGTGGCGATGTTGATCGGCTGCTTTTTCGACAGCGCGACCAGTTCCGGGATCGTCTTGGCCTCGACCTTGTTGTTGAGGATGATCGCGTGCGGCACGTAGCTCGTCAGCGCGATCGGCGCGAAATCCTTGAGCGGATCGTAGGTGAGCTTGGCCTGCACGAACGGATTGACCGTGAGCGGCCCGTTCGAGCCGACGAACAGCGTGTAACCGTCGGGCGCGGCATGCGCCACGGCGTCGGCGCCGATGCCGCCGCCGGCGCCGCCGCGATTTTCCACCACCACCGGCTGGCCGAGCGCTTTCGACATCTGGTCGCCGACCAGGCGGCCGACGATGTCGGCATTGCCGCCGGGCGCAAACGGCACCACCAGCCGGATCGGCCGGTCGGGATAGGCGGCGAAAGCCGGGCGCGGCAGCAGCGTCAGCGCGGGCGCTACGCCGAGGGCAGTGATCACGCTGCGGCGGGTGATGGTCATGGGGATCTCCTCCGGGGTTCGTCGGACCGGCGTTGCGCCACCGGGCCTTTTTGTGGGTGCGCCTTTGGCGCCTAGCCTAGAAAGAACTTCCATATTTCAAAATAGATAATCGCGATGTACGGTATTCATACAATGAATGGTGACGCTGCCTGTCATGAACCTCGGCAACATCGACTTCAACCTGCTCAAGGTTCTCGACGCGCTGGTGACCGAACGCAACGTCACGCGCGCCGGCAAGCGGCTGGGCCGGACGCAACCGGCGGTCAGCAACGCGTTGCAGCGGCTGCGCCAGCTGCTCGGCGATGATCTGCTGGTGCGCGGCCCGAGCGGCTTCGTGCTGACGCCGCGCGCCGAGGCGATCCGCGCGCCCTTGCGCGAGGCGATCGCGCTCATGGAAAGCTGCCTCACTGAGGAGCCGCAATTCGACCCGGCCAAAGCGAGCGGCGTCTTCCGCCTGAGCACACCCGACCGGCTGAGCATCGCCATCCTGCCGCCCTTGCTCGACCGGCTGCAGCGTCTGGCGCCGAACATGGCGCTGCAGGCGCTGACCGCCGACCGCAAACAGGCGCTGGATCTGCTCGACGCCGACAAGACCGATCTCGCGCTCGGCTGGTTCGACGACAAGCCCGGCCACCTGCACGCCGAGGTCATGCTCGAAGACACATTATATTGCGTGTTCCGCCACGACCATCCGATCCTGAAGCGCGGCGTAACCTTCGATATCGCGGCGGTGCTGTCGTTTCCCCACCTGGTGGTGAGCGCGACCGGCCAGCGCACGGCGATCTTCGATGATCTGCTGTTGCGGCATGGGCTCAAGCGCCACCCGCTGGTGACAGTGACGAACTTCACGGCCGTGCCGCAGCTCTTGAGCCGCAGCGACATGATCGGCGTCTTCACCAAGCTGGCGGCCGACGTGTTCCAGAAATCGTTCAAGCTGGCGAAGCGGCCGGTGCCGATCGATGTCGGACGGATCGCCACCAACATGGTCTGGCACACTCGCTATGACCGGGACCGCAAGCACGTTTGGCTGCGCCAGCAGATCAAGGCGCTGTATCGCGGCCTTTGATTGCGGACCGCTGCGCGGAACCGTTCAGCCCGCGGCCTGATGATGCTTGCGCAGGAAGTCGAGTGTGCGGCTGCGGGCGAGCGTCGCCGCCGCCTCGACATAAGCCGGGCGGACTTCGTTGGCGAAGGCGTGGCCGGCCTCGTAGATGTAGGTCTCGGCCGAGGGGAATGTCGTGCGCACCTGCTCGATGATCTCCGGCGTGGAGTTCGGATCGGTCTTGCCGAAGTTGAACAGCAGCGGGCATTTCGGCTTCTGGTCGAGATAGGTCGCCAGCCGCGTGCCGTAGAAGGCGATCGCGCCGCGCAGGTTCAGTTCCGCCGCGGCGCGAATGATCACGCCGCCACCCCAGCAGAAGCCGAGGATCGAGACGCCGTGCGGGCCTTGCACGCAGGCGACGGTGGCGGCGATGTCGAGCATCACCTTGTCGAGCGGCAGGCCATAGGCCAGATCGCGGCCGCGATCCGGCTCGTTGAACGGCACCACCGTTCCGGGCGCGACGCGGTCGTAGACGGCGGGGATGATGGTGTCGTAACCGTCGCGCGCATAGGCCCGCACGACGCCCTTGAGCTGGTCGGTGATGCCGAAGATTTCCTGCAGGATGACAAGGCCGCCTTTGACGCCCTGTTTCGGCGTGGCGCGAAACGCCTCGAAGGCAAAGCCGTCGGCGGCGGTCAGCTTGACGGTTGTCTCGGTGATGTCGGCGGCGGCGTTTGTCATTCTTGGCTCTCGGCTTGCTCGGGGCGTTTCCGCGCGGACCATAGGGGAGGCCGCGACCATGCCCAAAATCGATAATGGATATGCCGGCCATTGGCGGCATGAATACCGGCGGGCCACGGCGGCGCTTCGGCCGAAGCATGCAATGCGTGGGAAGGGGAATGGACCGGCGGAAACTGGCGCGCCCGAGACGATTCGAACGTCCGACCTTTGCCTTCGGAGGGCAACGCTCTATCCAGCTGAGCTACGGGCGCCTGTTCGCCTCAATA
>CAYJPU010000140.1:3231-9122 GCA_964372105.1 uncultured Undibacter sp. | reverse complement strand
AAAAAAAGGGCCGGCACGACGCCAGCCCTTCTGATGTTCGGCAGTCGCGCGGGCCGCATCTCCCGCGCCGTGCCGGCGCCGCTTAGAAGCGATAGTTCACGCCCGCCCGGACGATATTGGTCTTGAACGAGACGGTGGTTTCGACGCCGCAGGCCGAGGCTTCGCAGGTGACGTTGCCGAGATCGGTGTAGAGATATTCGAGCTTGGTCGACCAATTGCCGGTGAAAGCCCATTCCAGACCGGCACCGACCACCCAGCCGAGCTTGGTCTTGTTGACCGAGCCGCCGCTGTTCGCCGTGGCCTTGATGTTGCCGCCCGAGGCGCCACCGGTGATGTAGGGCATGAACCGGTCCCAGGCCCAGCCGATACGGCCGCGTCCTGTGGCCAGCCAGCTGTTGACGGTTTCGCAGCTGTTGGGACCGATACAGACGGTGCCAGCGGCCCCGCCTTGGCTCGCGCCGTTCATCCAGCTGGCGCTGATGTCGCCTTCGACACCGAAGACGAAGTTGCCGGTCTGCAGGTTGTAGCCGACCGTGCCGCCGACCAGAGCTCCCTTGGTGCCCAGGCTGACGTTGCCCATGGGACCGTTATTCCAATCGCTGTGTCCCCAGCCGTAGCCGGCGGTGGCGCCGATGTAGAAACCGCTCCAGCTGAATGCCGGTGCAACATAGACCGGCGCCTTGTAGGCGGGGCGGGGGATGTCCGCCGCGAGCGACGGCGCCGCCATCGCTGCCACGGCCGCAAGGCCCGCACACGCAGAAAGTATAAACCGCTTCATAGGTGTGACCTCCTGATAGGTATTTTCGGCCGAATCACAACTCATACTGGTAGCTGGACGCTATATGTTGTGGATGATTCGCGCTGTGACTATTGCGCAACAGAAAAATGTAATTCCTCAATCGAATCAGTTGTCTAAATAGTTAATGCAACGCGGAACAAAAAAAGAACATGACTTGGGTTTCCGACCGGGTTACAACCGCGGTCGTCCCAAGAAGCCTCTGTGGATTATGGGCAAACCGGCTTGCCGTCGGACCGGTGAGGTCTAGGGTGAAAAGTTAATTTTAGGGGTCGCGCACGGCGGGCGACCCACCAACCGGCGACCGGCACGGTCTCGCGCGCGCGAGCGGAAGGCTGCGGTCGCCCTCTCGGAGAACATCATGGCTGGTAGCGTCAACAAAGTGATCCTGGTCGGCAATCTGGGCGCCGATCCGGAGGTGCGCCGCACCCAGGACGGCCGGCCGATCGTGAATTTGCGCGTCGCCACGTCCGACACCTGGCGCGACAAGAACACCGGCGAGCGCAAGGAAAAGACCGAGTGGCATCGCGTCGTGATCTTCAGCGAAGGACTCGCCAAAGTGGCCGAGCAGTACCTGAAGAAGGGCGCCAAGGTTTATCTCGAGGGTGCGCTGCAGACCCGCAAGTGGCAGGACAAGGACGGCCAGGACCGCTATTCGACCGAGGTCGTGCTGCAGGGCTTCAATTCGAACCTGACCATGCTCGACGGCCGTGGCGGCGGCGCCGGTGGCGGCGCGAGCGAAAGCAGCGGCGACTTCGGCTCGCCGGGCCCGACCGCGGCGCGGCGTCCCGCCATGGCGGGTGCGGCCGGCGGCAAACGCGACGACATGGACGACGAGATCCCGTTCTGAACGGGCGCACGCTTCAAAGCCTCAACGATTGAAATGACGAAACAGCCGTGCGTCGGGACCGGGCGTCCGGCCGCCGCGCTATTGTTGTGCGGACGGTATGGCGGCGAACGCGTCCTGTTTGTACCTACCTTAGATTGCGTGCTTAGATAGCAGAGGCCGTGCGGTTCCCGCGCGCGCCGTTTTGGGGGAGGACGACATGTTGCGACAGGGCTTTGTTCTTGCGCTCGGCGTCGGTCTGCTGCTCGGCATGGCCGGGCATGCGGATGCCGCCAAGCGGGCCAAAGGCGCCAAAACCGCCACCATCACCGTCAGCGGCTGCACGCGCTGGTCGCCGCCGTTCTGCACCATGATCGGTTCGGGCCCGAAGACCTATTGGCTGCATGGGGCGGCGTTGCCGCTCAACACCGGCGTGACGGTGGTTGGCGTCAAGACCGGTGACGTTTCGCTCTGCTTCGGCACGCCGCTAAAGGTGCTGAAGTGGACGCGCAACAAGCTGCGCTGCCCGAAGACCTAAAGCGCCGCGCCGCCATTCATCGCGTGCTGTAACGAACGCCTCAGCCGGCGAGCGCCACGCGCACGCCGTCGACGACGTATTGCACCGCCAGCGCCGCCAGCAGCACGCCGAGCAGGCGCGACAGCACGATATTGCCAGTGACGCCGAGCAGGCGGCCGATACGGCCGGCGAGCGTGAAGGTCACGAAGCACAGTGCCACGACGGCCGCGATGACGCCGAGCAGCATCGCCAGCCGCACCGGATCGCCGCCGGCGCGGCCGGCGAGCAGCACGGTCGCGGTGATGGCGCCGGGTCCGGCCATCAGCGGGATGGCGAGCGGAAAGGCCGCGACGTTGCGCACGTGCTCCTCGAGCGCTTCCTCGGCCTCTTTCGACTGCCGCTCGATGCGCACGCCGAACACCATTTCCGAGGCGATCGAGAACAGCAGCAAGCCGCCGGCGATGCGGAAGGCCGGCAGCGTGATCGCCAGCGAGCGCAAGAGCCAGTCGCCGATCAAGGCACTGCCTGCGAGGATCGCGGCCGCGATCAGGCAGGCGCGCAGCGCGACCGAGCGGCGCGCGTGCGGCGGCATGCCCTCGGTGATGCCGATGAACGTCGGCACCAGGCCGATCGGATCGACCACGACCACCAGCGTGACCAGCGCAGGGATGAGGAATTCGAGCGGCATGACCGGCCGACCTTAGCGATTTTAACCCGCGCGCGGGGGCCAAAATCGGCTGGCAAGCCGTATCGGTGGCAAAGGCCGCGCCGCGCTTAAAAACCTATCACAAGCTATTGAAAATACGATAGAAATAACCGCAATACGGAAGCCCTTTCGGGTGGCGTTGCCGGCGTGAATCAGCTACAAAAACCAATCGTTTAAAGCCGCTTTCAGGAAGACATCTTGTCCGATACCGAAACTCCCAAATCGGGGGGCGAGCACCCCTCCGATGTGCGCCCGATCTCGATCACCGAGGAGATGAAGCGGTCGTACCTCGATTACGCCATGAGCGTGATCGTGTCGCGCGCGCTGCCCGACGTGCGCGACGGCCTCAAGCCGGTGCACCGGCGCATCCTCTATTCGATGCACGAGCAGGGCCATACGCCCGACAAGAAATACGTCAAATCGGCGCGCGTCGTCGGCGACGTGATGGGTAAATATCACCCGCACGGCGACCAGGCGATCTACGACGCGCTGGTGCGCATGGCGCAGGATTTCGCCATGCGCCTGCAACTGATCGACGGGCAGGGCAATTTCGGCTCGGTCGACGGCGATCCGGCGGCGGCCATGCGCTACACCGAGTGCCGTCTCGACGAAGCGGCGATGGCGCTGCTCGACGACATCGACCTCGACACCGTCGACTTCCAGGCGAACTACGACGGCAACGAGAAAGAGCCGGCCGTGCTGCCGGCGCGCTTCCCGAACTTGCTGGTCAACGGCGCCGGCGGCATCGCCGTCGGCATGGCGACCAACATCCCGCCGCACAATCTCGGCGAAGTCATCGACGCCTGCACCGCGATGATCGACGATCCGGCGATCTCGATCGACGACCTGATCAAGATCGTGCCGGGCCCGGACTTCCCGACCGGCGGCATCATTCTCGGCCGCGGTGGCATCTACAGCGCTTACCACACCGGCCGCGGCTCGGTCGTGATGCGCGGCAAGGTCGCATTCGAGACTCTGCGCAAAGAACGCGAAGCGATCATCATCTCCGAAATTCCCTATCAGGTGAACAAGGCGACGATGGTCGAGCGCATCGCCGAACTGGTGCGCGACAAGAAGATCGACGGCATTTCCGATTTGCGCGACGAGTCCGACCGCGACGGCTACCGCGTGGTGATCGAGCTCAAGCGCGACGCCGAGCGCGACGTGGTGCTGAACCAGCTCTACCGCTTCACGCCGTTGCAGTCGTCGTTCGGCTGCAACATCGTGGCGCTCGACGGCGGCCGGCCGCTGGTGATGACGCTGCGCGACCTGCTCGTCGCCTTCATCGCCTTCCGCGAAGAAGTTGTGTCGCGGCGCACCAAGTTCCTGCTCGGCAAAGCGCGCGACCGCGCCCACGTGCTGGTCGGCCTCGCCATCGCGGTCGCCAACATCGACGAGGTGATCAAGCTGATCCGCGCCTCGCGCGACGCCCGGGAGGCCCGCGAGGCCTTGATGGCGCGCGACTGGCCGGCCAAGGACATGATCAACATGGTGCTGTTGATCGACGATCCGCGCCACCGCGTGTCGGAGCAGGGCACCACGCGGCTGTCGGCCGAACAGGCGCAGGCGATCCTCGATCTGCGCCTGCAGCGCCTCACCGCGCTCGGCCGCGACGAAATCAAGGAAGAGCTCGACAAGCTCGCCGCCGAAATCGCCGACTATCTCGACATCCTGCGCTCGCGCGCGCGCATCCAGGCGATCATCAAGGACGAACTGGCGAAGGTGAAGGCGGAGTTCGCCACGCCGCGCCGCACCGAGATCTCGGAAGCGGTCGGCGACATGGAAGACGAGGACCTGATCCAGCGCGAGGACATGGTCGTCACCGTCTCGCATCTTGGCTACATCAAGCGCGTGCCGCTCTCGACCTATCGCGCGCAGAAGCGCGGCGGCAAGGGCCGCTCCGGCATGCAGACGCGCGAGGAGGATTTCGTCTCGCGGCTGTTCGTGGCCAACACGCATACGCCGGTGCTGTTCTTCTCCTCGGCCGGCCAGGTCTACAAGGAAAAGGTCTGGCGGCTGCCCTTGGCGGCGCCGCAGGCGCGCGGCAAGGCGCTGATCAACATCCTGCCGCTCGATCCGGGCGAGACCATCACGACCATCATGCCGCTGCCGGAGGACGAGGGCTCCTGGGGCCAGTTGGACGTGATGTTCGCCACCACCAAGGGCACGGTCCGCCGCAACAAGCTGTCCGACTTCGTCGAGGTGCGCCGCTCCGGCATCATCGCGATGAAGCTCGCCGACGGCGAGGGCATCGTCGACGTCGCGATCTGCACCGAGAAGGACGACGTGCTGCTCACCACCGCGGGCGGCCAGTGCATCCGCTTCCCGGTGCCGGACGTGCGCGTCTTCACCGGCCGCACCTCGATGGGCGTGCGCGGCGTCGCGCTCGACGGCGACAACAAGGTGATCTCGCTGTCGATCCTGCGCCACGCCGACGCCACCGCCGACGAGCGCGCGGCTTACCTCAAGCGCGCCAGCGCCGTCCGCCGCGGCACCGGCGCCGAAGTGGAGGGGGCGGCACCGCCGGAGGCCGAGGAGGCGCAAGAACTTGGCGAAAACGGGACCGCCGACACCGCCAATATCGAGCTCGGCGAACAGCGCTATGTCGAACTGTCGGCGGCCGAGCAGTTCGTGCTCACGCTGTCGGAGCGCGGTTTCGGCAAGCGCACCTCGTCGTTCGAATACCGCACCACGGGACGCGGCGGCAAAGGCATCGTCGCCATGGCGCTGACGGCCAAGACCGGCAAGATCGTCGGCTCGTTCCCGGTGGAAGAGAGCGACCAGATCATGCTGGTCACCGACGCCGGCAAACTCATCCGCACCACGGTCGCCGGCATCCGCATCGCCGGCCGCTCGACGCAAGGGGTGATCGTGCTCAACACCGCCGAGGACGAGCGCGTGGTGTCGGTGGAGCGCTTGAGCGAGGAAGAGTAGACTTGCACTTGGTGTCATGCCCCGCGAAAGCGGGGCATCCAGTATACTCAGGCCTTCATTAGACGGCGTAAGCTGGGGCTACTGGATCGCCCCCCGTGGGCGGGGGCGGAAC
>CAYJPU010000140.1:0-3221 GCA_964372105.1 uncultured Undibacter sp. | reverse complement strand
GCTCAACACCGCCGAGGACGAGCGCGTGGTGTCGGTGGAGCGGCTGTCGGAAGAGGATAGCGAGTAGTTGCAAATGTCATGGCCGGGCTTGTCCCGGCCATCCCGATAGAGCGGGCACAATGCGTCCCTAAGCGAGATCGCCGGGACAAGCCCGGCGATGACAAGTCGGCGAGGTACGCATATGAACACCCAGCTCTTCTCCGCCTTCCTGCTCATCACGCTGATCCTGATGCTGACGCCGGGGCCGATCGTCACGCTGGTGATCTCGACCGGCGCCACGCGCGGCACGCGCGCCGGCCTGATGACGGTGGCGGGCTCGACCGTCGGCAACGCGCTGCTGATCGGCGGCATCGCGCTCGGGCTCAACGTGGTGATCAAGTACACCGCCGAGATCTTCGAGCTGCTGCGCTGGGTCGGCGCGGCCTACCTGGTCTGGCTCGGCATCCAGGCTTGGCGGCATGCCGGCGACCCGGCGGCGCAGGTCGCCGTGCCCGGCCACGGCGTCTATTTCCGGCGCGGGTTGTTCGTGGCGTTGTCGAACCCGAAGACCATCGCCTTCTTCACGGCCTTCCTGCCGCAGTTCGTCGATCCGGCGCTGCCGGCCGGCTACCAGCTGTTCGTGATGTGCGCGGTGTCGGTGCTGCTGGCGGCCGTCACCGACAGTATCTGGACCATGACCGCGGCGGCGGGGCGCAACTTCTTCCTGCGCCGTGCCAACGCCAAATGGCTCGGCCGTATCTCGGGCCTGGCGCTGATCGGCGGCGGCGTCTGGCTGTCACTGGCGAGACGGCCGGGTTAGTCGTCATTCCGGGGCGCGAGCCTTAAGCGCGTTTACGCGTGTCTTCGACGCGCTATGGCGAGCGGGCCCGGAATCCAGACGCACACTCAGAATTTGCTTCTGGATTCCGGGCTCGCGGCCTTCGGCCGCGCCCCGGAATGACGGACGAGGGTTTACTCCTGCGCCAGCCTGTCCGTCGTGACCAGCCGGATTTTCGGGTTGCCCACGGAAGTCCCGACGCAAGTGTTATAGGGCCAGGGCCGCTGGGTGCATTCCTTCAGCGTCGCCTCGGCGGGCGCGGCGATCGGGCCGGCGCTGACCGGGCCGCCGGTCGGGGCGGACAACAGCGTGGCGATGCCGGCGATCATGGCGGCGGTGGCGATGGCGGTGACGGTCTTCAGCATGGCGGCGCCCCTTGTTTCCTCATTTCCCGACCATTGGTCGCGGCAGCCCGTCCGCAGGTTCAACGTGCCGGCGAGGCGAAAGTTCAGGGTGAGGCGGGGCGGGTATCTTGCCGGGGGCTTTGGGCCGGGTTAGACCGACCCGCATGCCGAGAACCGCCCTTTACGCAGGCTCTTTCGACCCGGTCACCAACGGCCATGTCGACGTGGTGCGCCACGCCGTGCGGCTGGCTGACAGACTTGTGATCGCCATTGGCGTCCATCCGGGCAAGGCCCCGCTGTTCACGACCGAAGAGCGGCTGGCCATGCTGGAGGAGACCTTCGCGCCGCTGGCGCGCGCGGCCAAATGCGAGCTCGCCTGCGTCACCTTCGCCGGGCTGGTGGTCGAGACCGCGCGCAAGGAAGGCGCCTCGATGCTGATCCGGGGCCTGCGCGACAGCACTGACTTCGACTACGAGATGCAGATGGCCGGCATGAACGAGACGATGGTGCCGCAGGTGCAGACTGTCTTCCTGCCGGCCTCGCCGGACGTGCGCCCGATCACCGCCACATTGGTGCGCCAGATCGCCGGCATGGGCGGCGACGTTTCCGCCTTCGTGCCGGCGCCGGTCGCCGCGCGCCTCGCCAAGAAATTCGCCGGCCGCGCCGGCGCCTGATTTAAAGTCAACCTGAGGACATCCCGCATGACCAGCCGCCGCTCGATCTTGACGCTTGTCTCCAGCCTCGCGCTCGCCGCGCTCGCCGGCCCCGTGCTGGCGCAAGCCCCGGCCGAGCAGGCGCCGGCGACCTTCAAGGTCAAGTTCGACACCACCAAGGGTCCGTTCGTCGTGCAGGTGACGCGCGACTGGGCGCCGCTCGGCGCCGACCGGTTCTACACGCTGGTGAAGAGCGGGTTCTACGACAACGTCCGCTTCTTCCGCGTCATCTCCGGCTTCATGGTGCAGTTCGGCATCAACGGCGAGCCGAACGTGATGGCGCAGTGGCGCGAGAAGCCGGTCAAGGACGATCCGGTCAAGCAGAGCAACAAGCGCGGGATGATCACCTTCGCGATGGCCGGCCCGAACACCCGCACCAGCCAAGTGTTCATCAACTTCAACGACAACACCAATCTCGACGGCATGGGCTTCGCGCCATTCGGCCGCGTGGTTTCCGGCATGGACGTGGTCGACAAGCTCAACCCGGAATACGGCGAGGGCGCGCCGCGCGGCCGCGGGCCCGACCAGAGCCGCATGCAGCGCGAAGGCAATGCCTATCTCGCCAAGGAATTCGGGCGTCTCGACTACATCAAGAAGACGACGATCGAGCAGTAACCGCTGTCATCACCGGGCCGCCGCGCAGTGGCGAGACCCGGTGATACAGCTTAGGCGGGCGCTTTGCCATCCTAAGCGAGATGGCCGGGACAAGCCCGGCCATGACCAAGTTGAATTTCCCATTCGTACAGGAGCTTAAAATGGCCAAGCCGGAAGACACGTTGACGTTAGAGACCACCCAAGGCCCGGTGGTGATCGAGATGCGCCCCGACCTCGCGCCCGGCCACGTCGCGCGCATCAAGGAACTGGTCACGGAAGGCTTCTATGACGGCATCGTCTTTCACCGCGTGATCGACGGCTTCATGGCGCAGACCGGCTGCCCGCAGGGTACCGGCACCGGCGGCTCGGGCCAGAAGCTGAAGGCCGAGTTCAACAAGGAGCCGCACGTGCGCGGCACCTGCTCGATGGCGCGCGCGCAGAACCCGGATTCCGGCGACAGCCAGTTCTTCATCTGCTTCGACGACGCCCGCTTCCTCGACACCCAGTACACCGTGTGGGGCAAGGTGATCTCCGGCATGGAGAACGTCGACAAGATCAAGCGCGGCGAGCCGGTCTCGAACCCCGACAAGATCGTCAAGGCGACGATGGGGGCTTAATCCCTCCCCTGAAAGGGGAGGGTGGCGCGCGCAGCGCGCCGGGTGGGGTCACTTTCGTGCATTGACGGAGCGACTCCCACCTGCCCGCCGTCGGCGGGCGACCGCCCCCGTGCAGGGGGGGGGATAAGAAAAATAA
>CAYJPU010000139.1:0-9148 GCA_964372105.1 uncultured Undibacter sp. | reverse complement strand
CGGCCAGCCGGCGACGATGCGCGCCACCAGTTCGTCCGGCGCGCGGCGGATGCGGGCCGCGACCTTGTCGCCGGCCACGCGCCGCAGCGCTTCGATCTGCTCACCGACCGTGCAGCAGACACCCGGCATCGTCAGGTTGATGCGGTCGCCGAGCTGCGCGCGCGTCAGGCCGGCCGCGTGGATCAGGAAGCCGACCGCCGAACGCGGGCTGGCGTGCCAATGCAGCACGCTGTCGGCGACCGGCAAGATCGCCTCCTGCCCGGCCAGCGGCCCGACTTCTTATGCTATGTTTGGCCGGTCCGGGCGAACGCCCGGTGCGGGGAAGCATGGGGCGCAAAGTGGACGATATCAAAATCCCTCACGCCGAAAAGGTATTTGTCGAACGTGATCCCCCACGCGAGATTCTTCACGTTGTAACGAAACTTGCGGAGCATCCAACGTCCTTGGGATTCAATGCGGAAAAGAAGAACGAGCTAATGCAGGCAGTGGGGAGAATCCGAGGTGGCCGCGATGGATTTGATGACTGTGTAATTCATTGGTCGGAGGGTCATTATGCCAACCGGATCTAAAGGCGAGAGTGTGTTTCACCGCGCACTTGCGCGGACTGGCGCTGTACCTGGCGCACTAACGATCCTCTATGATGGGATCGGCGTCCTCATATGGCTTGGATGCGCGGCACTCATTTTCGGTGGCGTCTACGCTTGCAGCCTGCTCATTCCTGAGGAGCCGCTTCGCCCTCCCGGATGGATTTGCGATGCACCGGGACCACAATGGAAGACTGTGGGGTGCGTACCTGCTCCCGGCTACCACTTCGAAAAGCGCGGCTCCCGCCAAATTGCCGTGCATGACATCACACATTCAGCCGGGGCTCGCCAAAGGGATTTAGATATCGGCGACGCATGGGATATGCTCGACAATAAACAACGGCAGCAAATCTTGGACGGCAAAGCGACCATCTACGATTTCGTGGAGCCCGCTCCTCAGAAAAATTCAAACTGACAAAACAACCGTGATCGTCGCGCGATCATTTGGATTTACGCGGAATACGGCCGCAGCCTCCACACTGGCGACATCTATCTGCACTGACTTGATCGGACGGCGTTGGCTTTTTGGTCTGTTCCGGGTCCGCGCCCGTTCCTTTACATCGGGGACAAACGTCAAGTTCGTTGACGTTCATTTGCTGCCCTCCTAGTCCCGACCGTGCTGTGTGGTCGGCTACGCGTAATTTTACGCCAGCCTTAGTAGCGTGACAATGCGTCGAGAGATGGTCATTTGAGTTGCGCGCAGAGCCGGGCCGCTGCCGAGGATCATCTTGGCAATTGCTGCCAGCCTGATCATCGAGCCGGGATTGGCGACATGGACGGTGATCTCCTCGCCGGAGGCAAGCGTCACGTCGGCGAGGAAGCGCTTGTAGCGACGGATCAGCGTCGCCGGGATCAGCGGGGAGACAAAGCGCATCAGGCCGCGATCTTCCCGCCCAATTCGTCCGCGATATGGGCGCGGATGATGTCGTCGAAGCTCGCTTCGACGGTAAATCCGAGCTCGACGGCGCGCCGGGCGTCGAACCGGCTCGGCCAGCCGGCGACGATGCGCGCCACCAGTTCGTCCGGCGCGCGGCGGATGCGGGCCGCGACCTTGTCGCCGGCCACGCGCCGCAGCGCTTCGATCTGCTCACCGACCGTGCAGCAGACACCCGGCATCGTCAGGTTGATGCGGTCGCCGAGCTGCGCGCGCGTCAGGCCGGCCGCGTGGATCAGGAAGCCGACCGCCGAACGCGGGCTGGCGTGCCAATGCAGCACGCTGTCGGCGACCGGCAAAATCGCCTCCTGCCCGGCCAGCGGCTCGCGGATGATGCCGGAGAAGAAGCCGGACGCCGCCTTGTTCGGCTTGCCCGGCCGCACCACGATCGACGGCAGGCGAATGCCGACGCCTTCGAGGAAGCCGCGCCGTGTGTAGTCGGCGAGCAGCAGCTCGCACATCGCCTTCTGCGTACCGTAGGACGTGAGCGGCGTCAGGTGGAAGTCGTCGCCGATGGCCTCGGGGAACGGCGCGCCGAACACCGCGATCGACGAGGTGAAGATGAGCTTGGGCTTATAGCCGCCGCCGGCCTTGCGCACGGCTTCGAGCAGCGCGCGGGTGCCGTCGAGATTGACGCGATAGCCCTTCTCGAAATCGGTCTCGGCTTCGCCCGACACCACGCCGGCGAGGTGGAAGATCACTACGGGGCGTTCCGAGATCGCTTTCTCCGCCACGCCCGGCGAGGCGAGATCGTCGGCGCGCGTCTTGACGTGGTCGGAAAAGCCCGCGGGGCGGCCCGGCGCGACAATGTCGATCAGCGTCAGTTTCTCGATCGGCTTGTCGCCGAGCGCGCGGTCGATGACCAATCGCTCCGTCAGCTTGCGGCCGATCATGCCCGCGGCGCCGGTGATCAGGACGTGCATTCAAGCCTCCCGGAGTTGCGGCCCCGCTTGCCGGGGTCACGCTTTTTTCTGGTCGCCGTCCGCCGGTTTGTAGCGGTCGATGCGGCGCAGGTCGGGAAACAATAGCATCCAGACCGCCGCCACCGCCAAGGAGCCGATGCCGCCGATCAGCACCGACGGCACCGCCCCGAGCCAGGCCGCCACCGCGCCGGACTCGAACTCGCCCAGCGTGTTCGACGATCCGACGAACAGATAATTGATCGCGCTCACCCGGCCGCGCATCGCGTCCGGCGTTTCGATCTGCACCAGCGTGAAGCGGATGACCACGCTGACCGCGTCGGAGGCGCCGAGAACGAAGAGTGCCGCGAGCGACAGCGGGAACCAGGTGGAGAGCGCGAACACGATGGTGGTGACGCCATAGATGCCGACGATCGCAAACATCGCCGGCCCGATGTGCCGCTCGACCGGATGGTTCGACATGATGACCGAGGTGACCAGCGCGCCTGCCGCGGGGGCCGAGCGCAGCAGGCCGAGGCCGATCGGCCCGACGTCCAGGATGTCCTTGGCGAAGATCGGCAACAGCGCGGTGGCGCCGCCGAGCAGCACCACGAACAGGTCGAGCGTGATCACCCCGAGCAGTCGGCTGCGCTTGCGCGTGTATTCCAAGCCGGCAAGCACCGAGGCGAAGGTCGGCGGCTCGTGTGGCGCGGTCGGCCGGTCGATGCGCACCAGCGTCACGCAGGTGACGGCGCAGACGAAGAAAGAAAAGCACACGATGCCGACCGTCAGCGGGCTCAGCGTATAGATCAGTCCGCCGAGCGCCGGGCCGCAGATCACGGCCACCTGGTTGGCGGAGGTCCAGGACGCGATCGCGCGCGACAGCATCGTGCCCGGCACCAGCGCCGGCACGACGGCGTGCGCGGTCGGCAGTTCGAACGCCCGGCCGCAGCCCATCAGGAACACGACGGTGAACAGCAGATCGCGGCTCATCATGCCGGTCAGCAGCGCGCCGACGATCAGCAGCGCCGCCAGCGCGTAGACGGCCTGTGCGCCGCGCACGATCAGCCGGCGGTCGTAGCGGTCGGCGGCGTGGCCGATCAGCAGCGTGAGCACCACCGCCGGCACGAACTGGATCAGCCCGACCAGGCCGAGGTCGAAGGCGCTGTTGGTCAGCTCATAGACCTGCCAGCCGATCGTCAGCGCCAGCATCTGATAGCCGGTGGTGGACGCCACGCGCGACAGCCAGAACAGCATGAACGGGCGCTGCTGCATCAGTCCGGGTGAAGAAGCACTGGCGCAGCTCATGAGGTTGTCATTCCGGGGCGGCTCGCCTGAGCCCGCAGGGCGAAGGCGGGACGAACCCGGAATCCAGTATCAGATTCGGCGCGTATGTCTGGATTCCGGGTTCCGGTCACCGATCTCGGGAAAATCCGAGATCGGTGGCCGGCCCCGGAATGACCGCGAGAAAACATCAAGTGGTCGCGCCGTTCATCGCGCCAAGGCTCTCGATCTGCTTGCCGCTGGCGAAATTCTCCGGCCGGAGCCAGCGCTCGAAATTGGCCTTGCGCGCGGGCCACTCGCTGTCGAGCATCGAGAACATCGCGGTGTCGCGGTTGCGGCCCTTGGCGATCATGTGGGCGCGCATGACGCCTTCAAACACGAAGCCGTAGCGCAGCGCCGCGCGCCACGACGGCGCGTTGTGCGCGTTGCATTTCCACTCATAGCGCCGATAGCCTAGCGTCTCGAAGGCGTAGCGCGCCAGCAGATACTGCGCCTCGGTGCCGAGCGGCGTGCGTTGAAGCGCCGGGGCATAGACGATATGGCCGACTTCGACCACGCGCATCGCGGGGCGGATCTCCATCAGTGTCGCGACGCCGCCGCAGCGATTGTCGCTGTCGACGATGGCGTAGGCATATGGCTCTTCGAGCGTCGCGCGCTGCGCCACCCAGCCGGCGAATTCGTCGGCGCCGCCGAACGGGCCGTAGGACGACATATAGGTCCAGATCGCGTCGTGGTCTTTGACCGCGTCCCACAGCGTGGCGGCGTGCTGGGGCGCCAGCTTTTCGAGGCGGCCGTAGCGGCCTTGCAGTGTCACGGGGCCGGGGCGTTGGGCGGGCGTGGTATCGACCAGGACGCCGACCGGCTGGCCGGTCTGCGGATGCATGTCGTGGGTCACGGTTTCGGCCGCTTCGGCAGGTCGTCGCGGAAGAAGGCGTTCAGTTCGGCGTGCGGCGTCGTGTCCTTGAAGCTGTCGAACGCGCCGTCGGCCGCGATCTGCTTGGCCGAGTTGATGAAGGCGGTCCAGGCGACGCGTGCCAGCGTCGATCCGACGCTGATGCGCCGCACGCCCATGGCCGCGATGTCGGCCACCGTGAAGCCGAGCGCCGCCGGCATCAGCAGGTTGATGGGCTTCGGCGCCACCGCCTGCACCACCGCTTCGATCTGCTCGCGGGTGCGGATGCCCGGCGCATACAACACGTCGGCGCCGGCGCCGGCATAGGCCTTCAGCCGTTCGATCGCGAAGGCGAGGTCGGGCTTGGCCACCAGGAAGGTCTCGCAGCGCCCGGTCAGCAGCACGTCGCCGCCCGCCTTGTCGATCGCCGTCCGCGCCGCGCGCAGGCGCGCCACCGCCTGATCGGGGTCGTAGAGCGGCTTTTGCGCATCGCCGGTCGAATCCTCGATCGACAGGCCGGCGACGCCGGTCTCGACGCAGAGCCGCACGCTTTCGGCGATGCCGGCCGGGTCATGGGCATAGCCGGCCTCGAAGTCGGCGTTCATCGGCAGATCGGTGGCGGCGGCGATCTCGGCGATGTGCGCGAGCATCATGTCGCGGCTCACCGCGCCGTCGGCGATCCCCTGCGCGAAGGCAAAGCCGGCGCTGGTCGAGGCCAGCGCCTTGAAGCCGAGGTGCTGCAGATAGCGCGTGCTGCCGACGTCCCACGGGTTGGGTATGACGAAGCAGCCGCTTTGATGCAGCGTGTGGAACGCCTTGCGCTTGTCGGAGAGGGAAGGGCTGGCCATGGGAGCATCCGGCGGAGAACGGGCGCGAAACGTGCCACGTTTGCGCACACGAGGACAATGCCATTCCGTGATGCAATCATCAGCGGCATTTATCGCTCGGATGTCCTTCCGATGAGCGCGGCGTCTATGATCGGCGCGAGGCGCGTCTCGCCGGCCGATTGCCGTTTGCCGCGCCGGTTTTCGGAGACCCGGCCTGCGACAGGATGAGAGCCCCGGTTTCGTCGCGCGAAGCCACGATCGACTGCGGCCGCACCGTCAGCAAGAAATTGCCGAGTGTCAGCCGCGCGCGTTCGTTCATTTCGAGATAGGCGCGAACCATTTCCATGACGCCGGGCTCCTGGCTCCAGTAGTAGAGCTCAAGCAGTCGGCTTTCGTCGGTGTTCTCGTTGGCCAAGATGCTTATCATCCCCCAGACGTTATTGTCGGCTTGGGTTTCGGGCGACGCATCGTCTTCTGCTCGTTTGAGGTCACGCGGCATGGTCGCCCCCTTGCATGCGCGAGGCCGGGCTCGCGCCTGGAAGCGACCACACCTGAAATCCCACCGCACGCGCGGACGCGGGTCGGGATTTGCCGAAATCGCGATGATCGCTCGGTGATTGCGCATGCCCGCCGGAGCCACAATCGAAGGTGGCTGGGTGCGGCGGAACCATTTCAGAGCTGATGGTCTTCGGCGCGGTCACTTGAAAAATCCCCCGCCACAACTTTTCGAAATTTGCCGATAAAAAGCAAGCAATTCCAACTGATGCATACAACCATAGAGGGTGTATCTACATGCAGCAAACTGCACGCGCGGGAGTTCGGCAATGTTCACAAGGTGGATACGGTACAACTTTGTCGCGTATCGCGCTGGTACCTATTTGATTTCAGAACCCGGATGCGATGAAGTGCGCCGGCCAATCAGGGAGACAAGGGCCATGCTGAGGACGATCGCGGCTTTCGACCGCATCGGAGAAGAAAACGCCTTCGCGGTGCTGGCGCGCGCCAACGCGCTCGCCGCGCAGGGCCGCGACGTCATCAATCTTGGCATCGGCCAGCCGGACTTCCGCACACCCGACTTCATCGTCGAGGCGGCGGTGAAGGCGCTGCGCGACGGCCATCACGGTTACACGGCGGCCAACGGCATTGCGCCGTTGCGCGAGGCGGTCGCCGCCGACCTTTACAAGCGTCACAAGGTCGACGTGTCGCCCGACAGCGTGATGATCATGCCCGGCGGCAAGCCGACGATGTTCATGTCGATCCTGATGTTCGGCGAGCCCGGCGCGGAAATCATGTATCCCGATCCCGGCTTCCCGATCTATCGCTCGATGATCGAGTTCACCGGCGCCACGCCGGTGCCGGTGCCGATCCGCGAGGAGAACGGCTTCGCCTTCTCGGCGGAAGAAACGCTCAAGCTGATCACGCCGAAGACGCGGCTGTTGATCCTCAACTCGCCGGCCAACCCGACCGGCGGCGTCACCGGCAAGGCGGAAGTCGACAGACTGGTCGCCGGTCTCGAGAAGTGGCCGGACGTCGCCGTCATGTCGGACGAGATCTACGATCAAATGGTCTATGACGGCGAGACGCATGTCTGCCTGCTGGCGTATCCGTCGATCCGCGACCGCCTGATCCTGCTCAACGGCTGGTCGAAGACCTATGCCATGACCGGCTGGCGGCTCGGCTACGCGGTGTGGCCGGGCAAGCTCTACGACTATGCGCGCAAGCTCGCCGTCAACCTGCACTCGTGCGTCAACGCCTCGGCGCAATACGCCGGGCTCGCCGCGCTCATCGGGCCGCAGGACGAGGTGCACAAAATGGTCGCCGAGTTCGACAAGCGGCGCAAAGTCGTGGTCGAGGGATTGAACAAGCTGCCGGGCGTGTCCTGCGCCACGCCCAAGGGCGCGTTCTATGCGTTCCCCAATATCAAGCGCACCGGCTGGAAGGCCAAGGCGCTGGCGTCCGCGCTGCTGGATGACGCCGGCGTCGCCATCATCGGCGGGCCCGACTTCGGCATCCTCGGCGAAGGCTACGTGCGGCTGTCCTACGCCAACTCGACCGAGAACATCCTCACGGCGCTCGGCCGCATAAGTGAGTTCTTGGCGACACGGAAGCCGGCGTAGCGTGCTTTCTTTTCCCCTCTCCCCCAGCGGGGAGAGGGGAAGAAAGACTCACCCCGGAAACGGCGCGCGCGGCGGCGGGGCGTCGCTCTGGTCCTTGGGCGCGTCGGGCTCGTCCTCGCGCGCCAGTTCGTAGATCACGCGCGCCGGCCCCGGCTTCGGGATATTCACGCCCTGGCGCGCGAGCGTGTCCCACAGCGCCAGCAGCACCTCGCTCTTGACGTTGGCGACGCCGCCGGCCGGATCCTTGATCCAGAACCACAGCTCGAACTCGATCGAGGTCGCGCCGAACGCCGTCAGCATGCACTGCGGCGCCGGCTTCTTCAGCACGCGCTCGATCGAAAGCGCCGCCTCGACCGCGGCGGCCTGCGCCTTGCGCGGTTCGCTGTCGTAGGTGGTGTTGAACTTCACGAACAGCCGCACCAGGTCGCTCGAATAGGTCCAGTTCGCCACGCGCTGCGTGATGAAGTCCTCGTTCGGGATCAGATATTCGCGGCCGTCGCGCGTGTCGACCGAGGTGTAGCGCGCGCCCATGATGCCGACGCGGCCGAAATGGTCGCCGACCGAGATCACGTCGCCCGGCTTGATCGACTTGTCGGCCAACAGGATGATGCCGCTGACCAGGTTCGACACGATCTTCTGCAGGCCGAGGCCGACGCCGACGCCGACCGCGCCGGTGAAGAGCGCGAGCGCCGAGAGGTCGATGCCCACGGTCGACAGCACGATCACGATGGCGAACGTGACGAGCAGCAGGCGGATCACCTTGCTCATCAGCACCTGGATCGACGGCGTGAGATCGGCCGAGGCCTTGAGCCGCCGGTCGATGAAATCGCCGGCCGCGCTCGCCACCCACAGCGTCAGCATCAGCAGCACGCTGGTCTTGAGCACCAAGAGCGGCGTGACATGCAGGCCCCCGAACACGATGCCGACCGAGCCGAGCGCGTTGACCGTCGGGTCGAGCAGGTCGAGAATGCTGAGCGCCGCGATGGTCCAGGCCGACACGGCGACCAGCCGGTAGACGAACTGGTTGCGGATCAGCCCGGCCACCAGCGCGATCACCACCCAGGCGGTGGCGAGGCTCGCCGCCACGCCGACGAGGTACGAGGTGCTCGGCCAGGTGATCGACAGCATCACGCCGCGCACCAGCGCCAGCACCACGATGAAGATGATGGTGCCGATGTTGGCCAGCAGCAGGTTTGTGAACTTCTGCAGGAACGGCGGCCAGCGTTCGCTCAGCGCCGCCCAATCGACGCGCCGGCGGATCAGCGACGCGCCCGCGGTGCCGAGCACGGCGGCGATCAGGATCAGCGCGAATTGCAGCAGCAGCCGGGTCGAGGTCAGTTCCTGGCCCAGCACATGGAGCGCATTGGCGATTGTGCCGCCGAGCTGTTGGACGTCGTCCACGTCGCGTGTCCTTGCTGTGGTCCCCGGCCGAGTCCCCATGGAATTCGGGCGCCAACAAGACCAATATCAAATTCGGACCGGCGCCGCGCAGGCAAGGCCGCCGGCCACGGGAGGTTATGCACATGTACGACCGGGACTTGTCCGAAGAGCAGCGCATGATGCGGCAGAGCTGCCGCGATTTCGTCGATGAGGTGGTGCTGCCCTTCATCA
>CAYJPU010000138.1:0-9159 GCA_964372105.1 uncultured Undibacter sp. | reverse complement strand
CGCCGGTGTCGCGCCACAGCATCAGCGCAAAGCCGGTCAGGCTGGTCAGGAACAGCATGGCGATGAAGGCGGTGTTCATATCGCGGCGCGACGCGTCGGTGAGCACGGGGTCGCGCCGGCGCGACAACACGAACAGCCCGGCCGGCCCGAGCAACAGGCCGATGCCGCCGACGATGCCGAGCACCACCGGCAGGCTGGTCAACGGATAAGGCGCGCGCCAGCCGAAACCGTAATGATAGACGGTCGCGACCGAGGTGGCGGCGAAGCAGCACAGAAAGCCGTAGAAGGTGAGATGGTGATAAATGCGCCGCGCCGACGACGGCTGCTTGCTCTCGCTGGTGCAGCCGCCGCCCCCGCCGTGCAGATACGTCAGATGCGCCGAGTCGGCGACCGCCTGCCCGAACGCGGCCAAGCCAGCGCTCGGCGCGTCCGCATTAATGTCGCGCCAAAAGGCGCGCAGGCTGAGCCAGAAAGCGAGAACGGCATAGAGCGAGACCGCGCCGAACAGGCCGACCATCGCGTTGTGCGGCATCACCTTGTAGAAGTCGCCGGCGTGCGCTGAGAACAGCGCCGCCGGGTCGACCACCGCCACGAAGCCGACGATGAAGGCGGCGACGCTCGCCGCCGTCAGCAGCGTGATGACGAGACCGTTGCGCGCGAAGGCGCCGGCGAACACGCCCGGCCAGGCATAGCGCGCGTAGCTTTCGTTGCGCAGCGTGGCGAGCGAAGCCGGCACATTGACGTTGAATTCGTGCGGCGGCGAATACTGGCAGTCGGTGTAGCAGGCGCCGCACTGGTGGCAGAGATTGGCGAGGTAGTCGAGATCGCCGTCCAGGAAGGTGCGGCGCATCTCCATCGCCGGAAATACCGCGCACAGCCCTTCGCAATAGCGGCAGGCGTTGCAGACCGTCATCAGCCGGTCGGCTTCGACAAGTGCCTCGGTCCGTGTCCCGTTCATCGCGAACCGCCTAACGAATTTTCCAGCGTCATCTTCGCGCTCGTCATGCCCGGCTTTATGCCGGGCATCCACGTCTTACTTGCCTTCGACAAAGCAAGACGTGGATGGCCGGGACGAGCCCGGCCATGACGCCACTGAATCACCGCGAGTGGACATGCCTCAGTTGCGCGCATGCGCGGCCGCCCCCTGCCCTGCCAGGCGGCCGAACACGGCGCCGATGGTCATACCGATGCCGGCGAGATAGCCCTTGCCCAGCACGTTGCCGGCCATGATCTCGCCGGCCGCGAACATGTTGCCGGACGGCGTGCCGCCCGCCATCACCATGCGCGACTCTTCGTTCACGCGCACGCCGAGATAGGTGAAGGTGATGCCGGGCCGCAGCGGATAGGCGTAATACGGCGGCCGGTCGATGGTGCGCGCCCAGTGCGTCTTGTCGATGGCGAGGCCTTGCGTGCGGCAATCGTCGAGCACGGTGTGGTCGAAGGTGCCCGGCTTAACGGCGGCGTTGAAGTCGTTCACCGTCTTTTCCAGCGCGTCGGGATCGAGCGAAAGCTTGCCGGCCAGTTCGCGGATGGTGCCGGCCTCGAACGCCGGGAAGATTGACGGCATGAACATACGGATCGAGCGGCTGTCGATGATCGAATAGGCGATCTGGCCGGGCTGCTGCGCGATCAGGCGGCCCCAGATGGCGTAGCGCTTGGGCCAGGTGTCCTCGCCCTCGTCGTAGAAGCGATTGCACTCGCGGTTGACCATGACGCCGAACACGACGCTGTCGAGACGGGTGGCGATGCCGCCGTCGAACTTGGGCGCGCGCGCGTCGATCGCCACTGCGTGGCACTGCGTCGGGTCGCCGACCGGCGCCACGCCCTTGTCGAGCAACATGCGCAGCACGTCGCCTCTGTTGTAGGGCGTGCCGCGGATCAGGAAGTTGTCGGCCGCCTCGCCCCAATATTCTTTGAGCCACTCGATGTTGGACTCGAAGCCGCCGGCGGCCGCGACCAGCGCCTTGCCGCGCACCTCAAGCTCGCGGCCCTGATACTTGATGGTGGCGGAGACGAAATAGCCGTCTTCGATGGTGAGCGCGGTGAGCGGCGCGTCGTACAGACACGTGACGCCGAGCGCCTCGGCCCGGCGGTACAGCGCATTGAGCATGCCGCGGCCGCCGCCGAGAAAGAAGGCGTTGGTCTTGCCGAGCGACAGCGTGCCGCCGAGCGGCGGCTGGAAGCGCACGCCCTGCTCGTCCATCCAGCCCAGCAATTCCCGCGAGCGCGCGATGGTCAGTTCGGCCAGCACCTTGTCGGTCTGCCCGCCGGTGACCCGGTACAGGTCGTCGAGGAATTCGTCCTGGGCGTAGGGGCCCGTCATGGTCGGCGCGGTGCCGTCATGCGAGCAGCGCAGGTTGCGGGTGTGGCGGGTGTTGCCGCCGCGATAGAATTCGGGCGCGCCTTCCAGCACGATCACGCGGCAGCCGGCGCGCGCGGCGGTGATCGCGGCGCACAGCGCCGCGTTGCCACCCCCGGCCACCACAACGTCATAGGTTTCCTGCAAATCCTGACCCCGGCCGCGCGTTCTATTTCATATTATGAGGGTAGTTGCGACATCGTGCAAGGCACGGCCGCGCGGTGTCCCCTGACAGGAGCGGGCCTGCGGTGCTATTGCGGGCCGCAGCAATGCCCGGAATCAGCGGCGCTGGCAACGACCGGAACGGGCGGCAGGGGGACCAGACCGATGACGCTCAATGCAACCGCCGCCTTGACGCTGCGCACGACGCTGACGTCGCCGTTCGGCCGCAAGGTGCGGATGGCCGCCGCGGTGCTTGGCGTGAGCGGGCGGCTGACTTTGGCGCCGGCCGACACGCAGGACGACAACGACACGCTCCGCCGGCAGAACCCGCTCGGCAAGATGCCGTGCCTGCTGCTCGAGGACGGCACCGCGATCTACGACAGCCGCACGATCGTCGAATTCCTGCAGGAGCTCGCCGGCAGCGCGCAGCTGGTGCCGCTGCACGGGCTGGCGCGCTACCGCGCGCTGACGCGGGCGACGCTGGCCGACGGCATCACCGACGCCGCGCTGCTGATGGTCTACGAGGGCCGGTTTCGCGACCCCGGCACCCATTCGGAGCGCTGGCTGGCGCATCAACGGGGCAAGGTCATGCGCGCCCTGGCAGCGTTCGAGGCCGAGCCGCCGGCGCCGGGCCCGATCGACGTGGTGGCGATCGCGCTGTCCTGCGCGCTCGGCTATCTCGACTGGCGCAAGCCTGTGGAGTGGCGCAGCCACCATCCGCAGCTGCGGGCCTGGCTCGCCGACTTCGCCACGCGCGAGCCGGCCTATGAGGCGACGCGGGCGCCGGGCTAGCGACCCGTGTCCCGGGCGCAGCGCGGCATGCAATGACGCGCTGCAGACCCGGGATCCCGCTTTCTTGAAGAACAACCAGGACCCCGGATCAGCAGCGCACTACTCGCCTTCGGCTCGCACTGCGCTGCGTCCGGGGCACGAAGCTCAGCGCTTGTCGCTGACGCTGCCGCGCTCGATGAAATAGGCGCGCGCCAACAGGTCGAGCACGTGCACCTCGTTCGACTCCGCGATCAGCACTGACACGCCCTCGGTCTTGAGGTTGGCCAGCACCTCGCCGAGACGCCGCGCCAGCGCCGGCGCCAGGCCCTCGAACGGCTCGTCGAGCAGCAGGATACGCGTGCCCGCCATCAGCGCGCGCGCCAGCGCCACCATCTTCTGCTGGCCGCCGGACAATTCGAGCGCGCGGCGCTGCGCGAAGCGCGCCACCTCCGGCATGATGCCGAAGATCCACTCCAGCCGCTGGTCGACGCCGTCGACTTGCGTCGCCCAGGTCGGCAGCCGGATGTTCTCCTCGACGGTGAACTCCGGCACCAGCCGGCGGTCCTCCGGCATGTAGCCGATGCCGAAGGAGGCGCGCCGGTGCGCCGGCAGCCCGAGCAGGTCGACATGGCCGAGCACGGCATGGCCCTCGGCCTTCAGCGCGCCCATCAGCGCGCGCAGCAGCGTGGTCTTGCCGGCGCCGTTGCGGCCGATGAGGCCGCACATCTCGCCTTCGTTCACGGCCAGCGACGCGTCGCGGATGATCGGGATCGAGCCGATCGAGACGTTGAGCTGTTCGATCTTAAGCATGGGTCGCCCCCGCGGCGGTCTTCAGGCGCACGCCGGTGATGAGTTCCTGCACGCGGGGATTGCCGAGGGTCTCCTGCGGCGAGCCGTCGGCGATGACGGTGCCGTCGTAGAAGGCGAGCACGCGGTCGGCGAAGCGCGCGACGATCTCCATGTCGTGCTCGACGAACAGCACGGTGATCTTGCGCGTCTTGAGCGCCGACATCACCACCTGCATGAGGTCGAACTTCTCCTCGATCGAGATGCCGCTGGTCGGCTCGTCGAGCAGCAGCAGGCGTGGCCAGCCGACCACCGCCATGCCGATGTCGAGCAGCTTGCGCACGCCCTGCGGCAGCGTGCTGGCGAGCGTGTCGCGGTAGCGCCCGATCTGGAACAATTCGACGGTGGCGTCGGCCTCGGCGATGGCCGCGGGCGAATGCACCGGCGTGGTGACGGCGCCGAACATGCCGGGCTTGCGGCGCGCGATGGCCGCGGCGACCACCATGTTGTCGCGCACGGTGAGGGTCGGGAAGATCTGCGCCACCTGGAACGAGCGCGAGATGCCGAGCCGCGTGATCTCGCGCGACGGCTTGCCGGTGATGTCCTGGCCTTCGAACAGGATCGTGCCTTTCGACGGCGTCAGGTGGCCGGTGATCATGTTGATGAAGGTGGTCTTGCCGGCGCCGTTGGCGCCGATGACGCCGACGGTCTGCTCGGCCGGCACGGTGACGCTGATGTCGCGCGCGGCGGTGACCGAGCCGAAGGTCTTTTCCAGATCGCTGACGGCGAGAATGTCGGTCACGGCTCGGCCTCCCCGCGCCGCGTGAGGCGCGCGACCAGCGAACCGAGCCCCTCGGGCAGGAACAGGATGGTCAGCAGCAGCACCGAGCCGAGCACCATCTGCCACAAGCCCGGCATGACATCGACGGCGATGGTGCGCACCGCCTCGAACACCAGCGAACCGACGAAGGCGGCGGCGACCGAGCCGGCGCCCGCCAGGATCGTGACGAAGACGAAACCGCCGGACGTGGTCCAATACGACATGGCCGGGTCGACGTGGCCGATCGTGAGCGCGGCCAGCGCGCCGCCCAAGCCGCCGAGCACGCCGGCGATGACCACCTTGGTGTGGATGATGCTGGAGACCGACACGCCGAGGAACTCGACGCGGATCTCGTTGTCGCGGATGGGCGCGGCGAGCGCGCCGGCGACCGAGCGGAAATAGACGCCGATCAGCAGCGCCGACACCGCGCCGACCACCAGCGTCAGCCAGTAGAGCGTGAGGGTGAGATTGGCGCCGTGCGGCGCGTAGCCGAGGAAGGTCGGCGTCGCCACGCTGATGCCGTCGGTCGAGCCGAGCGACTCGGTCTTCACCAGCACGCCGTAGAGGATCATCGACAGCGCCAACGACAGCATGGCGAAGAAGATTTCGCGGTAGCGCGCCAGCAGCGCGCCGACCAGCGCCGCCACCAGCCCGGCCCCTAAGCCGCCGAGCAGCACCAGCACGACGGCGTCGTTGAAGCCGGTCCAGCGCGTGATCAGCGCCACCATATAAGCGCCGATGCAGTAATAGAGCGCCTGCCCGAAGGAGACGAGGCCGACGCGCCACAGCACGACGAGGCCGAGCACCACCAGCGCATTGGCGAAGGCGATGGTGACCAGCGAAACCGCCCAGCTCGGCAGCAGCGGCGCGGCCGCGGCGGCGAACAGGAACAGCAAAGCGCCGACAAGGCGAGCGCGCGACGGCATGTCAGATCTTCCTCGGCTGCGCGCGCACGAACAGCCCATAGGGCCGCACCACCAGCACCAGCGCCATCACGCCGTAAATGACGAACAGCTCGATCTGCGGCACCAGGTGCACGGCCGCGGCGCGGCAGATGCCGACGATCAGCGCGCCAATGAGCGCGCCTTCGATCGAGCCCATGCCGCCGATCGCCACCACCGCGAAGGCGAGCACGATCACCTCGACGCCGATGCCGAGCGTGACGGAAATCTTCGGCGCCATCACCGCGCCGCCGAGCGCGCCCAGCATGGCGCCGACGATGAACGTCACGGTGTAGACCAGCGTCACGTTGATGCCGAACGCGGCCGCCGTCTCGCGATCGAAGATCACAGTGGTCAGCAGCCGGCCATAGCGCGTGTACTTGAGCGACCAATAGGCCAGGCCGGCAAGTCCGGCCGCCAGCGCCACCAGAATGATGTCGTAGTTCGACAGGACCAGGTCGCCGATCTCGATGCTGCCGGCCGACGCCATCGGCTGATAGGCGGCATAGGACTGCGGCCCCCAGATCAGCACCACGACGTCTTCGAGAATCAGGAAAGTGGCATAGGTGACGAGCACCACCACCACCTCGTCGCGGCCGTAGACCAGACGCAACAGGCCGCGCTCCAGGATGACGCCCATGATCAGCCCGATCGTCATGCCGAACAGGATCATGAACAGGAAGCCGAGCGCCGCCGGCCAGTCGCCGTTGGCGTAGATGCCGACCGCGGTCGCGGCGCCATAGGCGCCGAACGCGTAGAACGAACCGTGCGTGACGTTGAGAATCTTCATGACGCCGAAGATCAGCGTCAGGCCGATGGCGACGATGAACAGATAGGCCGCGTAGACGAGGCCGTCGGTGAGGATAGCGGAGGCGGTCAGCACGGCGGGCCTGGAGGTTCAGGAGGTCGGGCGGCGGGAGACGGCCGACAAGCCCTCCCCCGCCGTATGACGTTCAACGTCCGCGTCTCAGCACTTGGCGCCCTGCATGCCGCCGGCGATCCACTTGTCGGCGTCGATACCGGGCGGCGGGTTCACGCATTCCGCCGGGAAGCGGATGATGTCGACGATCTCCGGCTGCTTGGTCTGTTTGTTGAACTTGTAGGTGCCGTAAGCGGTCTCGGTGATGCCCTGGTGGCCGTCGCCGAGCGCCATCTTCACGTGGCCGGCGGGACCGGTGAACTCGACGCTCTTGAACGCGGCGGCGATCGCGTCGGCGTTCGGCTTGGCACCGCCGGCGGCGGCCTTCTCATAAGCGAGCTTCAAGCCGAGCAACGACTGCGCCATCTGGTAGGCCGGATAGGTCGGCGGGACGTTGTAGCGGTCGGTGTAGATCTTGTGGAACCACTTGTTGATCTCGGTGTCGCGCGCCAGCGGGCCGTTGGCGCCGCGGCCGCCGATGATGGTGCCGTCCGGCAGCTTGTCGCGCATACGCCACATCCCGGCCTCGCCCGTCGTCATGATGATGGTCATGCGCTTGTCGAGACCGCGCGCCGACTGCTGATAGGTGAAGCTCTCCAGGTCGCCGTCCCAGAAGCTGGTGTGGACCGCCTGCGACTTCGATGTCAGCAGCGTCGATATCTCGGCGCCGTATTCGCCGGCAAACAGCTTCGGGAACAGCACCTTGTCGGCGGTGGCCTTCGGGGCCAGCACTTTCATGGCGCCGACGAAGTCGCGCCAGGAATCCTGGCCCCAGGCGTAATTCTGGTTGATGCCGGAGAAGCTGGTGAGGTTCTTCTTCTTGGCGACCAGATAGCGGGCCGCGCCGACGCCATCCATGGTCGCGTGCGGGCTGACGCGGAACACGTAATTGCGCGCCTTTTCCTCGAAGATGCGCGGCGTGCCGCAATCGTAGAACACGGTGAGCGCCTTGAGCTCCTCCGCGACCGGGGCCACCGCGAGGCAGCTGCCGGACGAAATGTAGCCGACGACGACGTCGACCTGGTCGCGCTGCACGAGGTTGCGGAATTCGGTGACGACGTTTTGCACCGTGCCGGCCTCGTCGACGTATTTGGCCTCTAACTTGACGCCGCCGAAGCCGACCTTGTCGAAGGGCGCCGGCGCCTTGCCGGCGTTGAGCGCCTCGAGAACGATCTCGGCGCCGTTGCGGCCCGGAATGCCGAAGGGCGACGCGGCCGGGCCGGTCAGGAACGACACGATACCGAGTTTGACGGGGGCGGCCGGCGCGGCCGGTGTTTGCGCGAAAGCCGGTGCCGCGACGACGGCGGTCAGCACCGCGAGCGCGGACGTAGTCCATCCTGCATGAGACATTGGTCGATTCCTTCCCTGATCCAAACGGGCTTTATCTGAAGCCTCTTGAGGCCAAGCAAACGCGATCCCATTGAAATTGGCAACCGCTATTTCCTTATCGACACAACCCTGCTCACATGATGGGATCGCCTCTTCGCGCGCGCAGGGTGTGGGCGCGCACGCCGCACGCGATTTGGGCAGCGCCTATTGCAACGGATGAAAATGATGAGCGCCCTGCGACCGGACGACGCAAGCCTCGACACCGGCCTGGCCGCGCGCCGCGCGATCCGCGCCGGTTTGCACCGCGGGCCGACGTCGGGGCTGGCGCCGGGCTTCGTGCAGGGCAACCTCGCCATTTTGCCGAAGGCGCTCGCCGCCGACTTCCTGCGGTTCTGCCAGATCAATCCGAAGCCCTGCCCGCTGATCGGCACCTCGGCGCCGGGCGACTGGCACGTGCCCGAACTCGGCGCCGACCTCGACATCCGCACCGACATTCCGCGCTACCGGGTGTGGCGCAACGGCGAACTGGTGGCGGAACCCGAGGACGTGCGCGACGTCTGGCGCGACGACCTGGTGAGCTTCGTGATCGGCTGCTCGTTCTCGTTCGAGGAAGCGCTGATGGCGGACGGCATCGAGGTCCGCCACATCGCGCGCGGCTGCAACGTGCCGATGTACCGGACGTCGGTTGCCACCAAGGCGGCCGGCCCGTTCCACGGGCCGATGGTGGTGTCGATGCGGCCGATGCGGCCTGCCGACGCCATCCGCGCGGTGCAGATCACCACGCGGTTTCCGTCCGTGCACGGCGCGCCGGTGCATATCGGCAAGCCGGAACTGATCGGCATCCGCGATTTGCAGAAGCCCGACTACGGCGACGCCGTGCCGGTCGGCGACGACGAGCTGCCGGTGTTCTGGGCCTGCGGGGTGACGCCGCAGGCGGTGATCGCGACGGTCAAGCCTGAGTTCTGCATCACGCACTATCCCGGCACGATGCTGGTGACCGACCGCAAGAACACCGAGTTCGCGATTATGTGACTTTCTCTATCCCCTCCCCCTGAAAGGGGGAGGGTTAGGG
>CAYJPU010000137.1:4940-9230 GCA_964372105.1 uncultured Undibacter sp. | reverse complement strand
AATATGTGATCCGCGTACGTCCCGCGTGGCCAAGGAGATCTTGCCATGCTCATGCAAAAAGCCTGGTCGCCTTATCTCGCCGGCGTCGTGATCGGCCTGCTGCAAATCCCCGCCTTCCTCATCATCGAGACCGCGCTCGGCGCCTCGTCGTCCTATGTGACGGTCGGCGCGCTGGTCACGTCCTGGGTCGATCCGTCGATCCTGACCATCAAATACGCCAGCAGCCATGTGACGACGACCGGCAAGAACTGGTGGCAGGTCGCGCTCGTCGGCGGCATCGCCATCGGCGCCTTCCTGTCGATGAAGCTGTCCGGCGCGCGCCGCGCCGCCATTTCGCCGATCTGGGCGCGCGCGCTCGGCTCAACCTCGCCCGCCAAACGCTATGCGGTCGCCTTCGGCGGCGGCTTCCTGATGCTGCTCGGCGCGCGTATCGCCGACGGCTGCACCAGCGGGCACGGCATCTCCGGCATGGCGCAATTGTCGGTCGGCTCGACGGTCGCCGTCGCCGCCATGTTCGCCGGCGGCATCGCCACCGCCACCCTGCTCATGCGCCGCATCTAACGGAGACGCACCATGTCGCTCACGCTCGCCATCACCGTCGGCATCGCTATGGGGATCGTGTTCGGCTTCGCGCTGGAGAAGTCGCGCGTGTTCGAGCCGGGCATCATCGTCGGCCAGATGCAGATGAAGAACTTCATCATGCTCAAGGTGTTCCTGACCGCGGTCGGCACCGGCGCGGTCGTGCTCGCGGTGCTCAACGGCTTCGGCTACGTCAAGCTGGCGCCCAAAGCCGCGCTCTATTCCGCCGACATCATCGGCGGGCTCATGCTTGGCGCCGGCATCGCGCTCGCCGGCGCCTGCCCGGGAACGACGCTGGCGCAGGTCGGCGCCGGCTATCGCGACGCCTTGTTCACGCTGGCCGGCGGACTCTGCGGCTCGGTCGCCTTCACCTACGCGCAGCCGGTTCTGTCCAAGACCTTCCTGGCGCAAGGCGGCGGCAAGATCATCTTCACCGATTTGATCGGCGTGCCATACTGGATGGGCGCGCTCGTCCTGGCCATGGCGCTGGTCGTGGTGCTGGTCGTGCTCGAGGCCTGGCGGCCCTGGCGCGCCGAGATGGGCAAGGACGTCGACGGCAATTTGGAATCCACTGGGGAGCGCCCGCGCACAACCGTGCGCGTGCAGCCGGCGGAATGAGGGGAGGATACAATGACAGTCAACATGGGAACGGTCGACCGCATCGCGCGGGTCATCGTCGGGCTGGCGCTCATCGCGTTCGCGCTCGGCATGATCGCGCCGGGCACGAGCTGGAACTGGGTCGGCTGGATCGGCGTGGTGCCGATCCTCACCGCCGTGTTCGGCTACTGCCCGGTTTATACGGTGGTGGGCTGTTCGACCAAGTAAGCGTCCAATCTCTCAGCACGGACATGGCTGGGCTTGACCCGGCCGTCCATGAGGCTATTCCGCGAGCAATGAATCCTACGGTGCTCGTGTGCTGAGACTCATCATGGGTGCGCGGGTCAAGCCCGCGCATGACGCTCGCGTGTTGCACCGCGCCCGGGATAAGTTGCCCCGTTACCGCGCGACGCGGCCCATCACGTCCATCAGTTCGGCGACCTTGCGCCGCTGGTCGGCCTTGTCGCCGCTCGTAATGGCGTGCTCGACGCAGTGCGCGACGTGGTCGCGGAGGATTTCCTCCTCGACCCGCCGCAGCGCCGCGCGCACCGCCTCGATCTGCGTGACGATGTCGATGCAGTAGCGGTTTTCCTCGACCATGCGCGCGAGCCCGCGCACCTGGCCTTCGATGCGGCTCAGCCGTTTGACGGTTGCGGTCTTGCTGTCCTTGGCCATTGGGTCTATATACCCCCCCAGGGTATAGACCGCAAGAGGACGCCATGAGCACGACCGAGCATCACCATCATCACGGCGCCGGCGAGCACGATCATCATCACCATGACGCACCGGCCGAAGGCGGCGTGCTCGATCCGGTCTGCGGCATGACGGTCGATCCGCACACCGCCAAGCACCGCACCGATTATCGCGGCCACCCCTATTATTTCTGCTCCGCCGGCTGCCGCACCAAGTTCATCGCCACGCCTGAGAAATATCTCGGCGAGCGCGTGCCCGAACCGGTGGTCGAGGGCGCGATCTACACCTGCCCGATGCATCCCGAAATCCGGCAGGAAGGCCCCGGCTCCTGCCCGATCTGCGGCATGGCGCTCGAACCCGAGCTCGCCACCGCCGACACCGGCCCCAATCCCGAACTGATCGACATGACGCGCCGGTTCTGGATCGGCCTCGTGCTGACGTTGCCGGTGTTTTCACTGGAAATGGGCGCGCATCTCGTCGGCGCGCACAACTGGATCGATCCGACACTGTCGAACTACATTCAGTTCGCGTTCGCGACGCCGGTGGTGCTGTGGGCGGGCGGGCCGTTCTTCGTGCGCGGCGCGCAATCGCTGGTCACGCGCAACCTCAACATGTTCACGCTGATCGCCATGGGCACCGGCGTCGCCTATGTCTACAGCGTGGTCGCCGTCGTCGCGCCGGGGATCTTCCCGCACGCCTTCCGCGGCCACACCGGCGCGCCCGCTGTTTATTTCGAGGCGGCGGCGGTCATCACCGTGCTGGTGCTGCTCGGCCAGGTGCTGGAACTGCGCGCGCGTGAGGCGACGTCCGGCGCGATCCGCGCGCTGCTCGACCTCGCGCCCAAGACCGCGCGCCGCGTCAAGGACGACGGCAGCGACGAGGACGTCTCGCTCGACGCCGTCGAGGTCGGCGACCGGTTGCGCGTGCGTCCCGGCGAGAAGGTGCCGGTCGACGGCGTCGTGCTGGAAGGCCGTTCTTCGCTGGATGAATCGATGGTGACCGGCGAATCCATGCCGGTCACGAAAGAGAAAGACGCCAAGGTGATCGGCGGCACGATCAACGCCTCCGGCAGCTTCGTGATGCGCGCCGACAAGGTCGGCCGCGACACGCTGCTGTCCCAGATCGTGCAGATGGTGGCGACCGCGCAGCGCAGCCGCGCGCCGATCCAGCGGCTGGCCGATCAGGTCGCCGGCTGGTTCGTGCCGATGGTGATCGCGGTCGCGCTTGTGGCCTTCGCGGCCTGGGCGACATTCGGGCCCGAGCCGCGCTTCGCCTACGGCCTGGTGGCGGCGGTGAGCGTGTTGATCATCGCCTGCCCCTGCGCGCTCGGCCTCGCGACGCCGATGTCGATCATGGTCGGTGTCGGCCGCGGCGCGCAAGCCGGCGTGCTGATCAAGAACGCCGAAGCGCTCGAGCGCATGGAAAAGATCGACACGCTGGTGGTCGACAAGACCGGCACGCTCACCGAAGGCAGGCCGAAGGTGGTGGCGGTGTCACCGGCTGAAGGGTTCGACGAGAGCCAAGTGCTGCGTTTCGCGGCCAGCGCCGAACGCAACAGCGAACATCCGCTGGCGGCGGCGATCGTGAAGGCAGCAGCCGAACGCGATATCGCGCTCGCGCCGGTGCGCGGCTTCGATGCACCGGCCGGCAAGGGCGTGATCGGCATGGTCGAGGGCAAGCGGCTCGCGCTCGGCAACGCCAAGTTCCTGGCCGAATTGAACATCGATACGGCGTCGCTCGCCGCCGAGGCCGAGCGCATGCGCACCGAGGGCGCCACCGCCATCTTCCTCGCCGTCAACGGCAAGCCGGCCGGCGTCATCGCCATCGCCGATCCGGTGAAGGCCTCGACGCCCGCCGCGCTGAAAGCGCTGGCGGCGGACGGCATCCGCGTCGTCATGCTGACCGGCGACAACCGCACCACCGCGCTGGCCGTCGCCAAGCGCCTCGGCCTCTCCGAAGTCGAGGCGGAAGTGCTGCCCGATCAGAAGAGCGCCGTGATCGAGAAGCTCACCCGCGAAGGCCGCGTCGTCGCCATGGCCGGCGACGGCGTCAACGACGCGCCGGCGCTGGCCGCGGCGCAGGTCGGCATCGCCATGGGCACCGGCGCGGATGTCGCCATCGAAAGCGCCGGCATCACGCTCTTGGGCGGCGATCTCAGCGGCATCATCAAGGCGCGCGCGCTGTCGGCGGCGGTGATGAGCAACATCCGGCAGAATCTTTTCTTCGCCTTCATCTATAATTCAGCGGGCGTGCCGATCGCCGCCGGCGTACTCTATCCGGTGTTCGGCCTGCTGCTGTCGCCAATCATCGCCGCCGCCGCCATGGCGCTGTCGTCGGTCAGCGTCGTCGGCAATGCCTTGCGGCTGCGCCGCGTCGGTCTCTAGGGATACTCAATGCGCGCCATTGCGATCGCCGGTGTTG
>CAYJPU010000137.1:0-4840 GCA_964372105.1 uncultured Undibacter sp. | reverse complement strand
ACACGCCGGCGCGCGTGACGGCGATCGACGCCAGCGGCGGCCAGGCCCGCATCGAGGCCGGCGGCCTCTGGTATCGGCTCACGCTCACCGGTGCCAAGCCCACCCTCGCCTTCGTCGACGCCCCGGCGCAACCCGAGCCGCCGGACAACGCCCTGCCGCACGGCCATGTCGTCACCGGCACACGCGACGTCGCCCGCGCCTGGTTCGCCGATCCGACGCCGCGCTACGACCATGGCGTCCTCGGCGACAAGGTCGAAGCCGGCAGCCTCGTCATCGAAATGCGCGACGGCAAAACGCAAACCGTGCGTCTGAAGGACGACGCCGTGTTCGAGGATCTGACGCCGCGGCTGGCCGATCTCGACGGCGATGGCGACGACGAGATCGTGGTGGTGAAATCCTATCTCAAGCTGGGCTCGGCGCTGGCCGTGATCGGGCAGCGCGGCGGCAAGTACGGCGTCATCGCCGAGACGCCGCCGATCGGCGGTCCGCACCGCTGGCTCAACCCGGCCGGCATCGCCGACTTCAACGGCGACGGCAAGACCGACATTGCCGTGGTGCGCCAGCCGCACGTGCTGGGCCTCCTCGAACTGTGGACCTGGAGCGGCGGGCGGCTAACCAAGACCGCGGAGCTCGCCGACACCTCCAACCACATCGCCGGCACGCGCGCGCTTGGGCTGAGCCTTGTCGCCGACTTCGACGGCGACGGCATCGCGGACTTGGCCCTGCCCTCGCTCGACCGCACGCGGCTGCGCATTATCTCATTCGTGCCGAGCGCGCATGAGATCGCCAGCGTCGCGTTGCCGGCGAAGGCGATGACCGATCTGGCCCGTGTGGCAACCGGCAAAGGCGCGCCGGCGGCCGCCATCGGCCTCGATAACGGCGCGCTCGTTCTGGTGCACGCCCGCCCGTGATGGAGATCAGCGCGGCTTGCCGCCGGTAACTGGCGGCACCGCGTCATCGGTTGCTATCGTGGCGGGGTCCGGAAGCACGCACTGCTTCTCGGCGGCCGCGTTGCGCAAATCCTTCAGTTCGCCTTGCAAGGTGAGATATTCAGGCCGGTAGGCCAAGGCGCTCACCAGCCGGCCGCTGCTTTCCGTGCCCGCCTTCGCCATCAGCCCTTCCATCTCACGCTGACGTTTCACGTTGTCTTTTTGAGCCTGCACCATCTCCGGGCAGGTATAGAGCGCGAACTTGCCCGGCGCGACCATCATGCTGGCGAGCCGGTCGTCGGACACGGCGCAGCCGCCGAGCGAGGCGACCAAAACCAGCCCTACGGTCATGAACAAGGAGCGCAGGCGTATTCTCACCGTCGACATCTATGACCATTCATCCTGATGGCAAATCGGTCTGTGACAAGTGGTGCGGACGCCGGGACTCGAACCCGGACGAGGTTACCCTCAACGGATTTTAAGTCCGTTGCGTCTACCATTCCGCCACGTCCGCGTGGCTTGCAGCGCCGCTCGCGCGGCTCACAACACCACGCGCGCGGGAATTCGTTACTTCGATAACAACTGGCTCCAGGCCGGGTCCCAGTCCTTGCCGGACGCGTCCGTCACCCGGCCGTCCGTTTCGAAGAACTTGTTCGGGATCTGGAACATCGCGAGAAACGTGCCGCCCTTCGGGCTCCAGGCAGAGTGCCGGCTGCCAGCCGGACGCCAGACGAATTCGCCGGCGCCGACTTCGATGCCGGCATCGGGACCCTCTTTGTCGACCAGCGAGCCTTCCAGCACGTAAGTCTGCTCGATCAGGACGTGCTCGTGATCGGGCAGCACCGCGCCCGGCTCCATCCGCATCAGCGCGGTGGCCAGCCCGCTCATTGGATCGAACAGCAGCGTCTTCATCTCGCAGCCGGGAAACCGCATCTTCTGCCAGGGCACGTCCTTGGCCCGCACCACGCGCGACAGCAGGTCGGCGACCGGCCTGGCGTTGTCGAAGGTGGGCTTCACGTTCATCGGCTTCCTCCCGGGTTTGCGCCCGCACTGCCCGCCAACATTAGCCCAACTGGCGGTCAGTTGCTCAACTTAATGTTGGCCTGCTCGCCGAAGCCGCAGCCACGAGCGGGTGCCGCCGTTCAATCACCGCCGGCGCGGATCGGCGGCACGAAAGCCAGCCCGGTGTCCCAGGGGAAATAGATCCAGGTGTCCTGCGACACTTCGGTGATGAAGGTGTCGACCATCGGCCGGCCCATCGGCTTGGCGTAAACGGTGGCAAAATGCGCCGACGGCAGCAGTTCGCGCACCACCCGCGCGGTCTTGCCGGTGTCGACCAGGTCGTCGACGATCAGCACGCCCTTGCCCTGCCCGCGCATCGAGGTGATTTCGGGCGCGACGCCCTTCATCACCCTCATCTCACCCTGGTTCTTGTAGTCGTGATAGCTCGCGATGCAGATCGTCTCGATGATCCGCACGTTCAGTTCGCGCGCCACCACCGCGGCCGGCACCAGCCCGCCGCGCGTGATGCACACCACGGCGTCGAACGGGCCGGCCTCGTGCAGCCGCCAGGCGAGCGCGCGGGCGTCGCGGTGAAACTGGTCCCAGGAGACCGGGAAGATCTTGTCGGGGCGCGGCGCATTTTCAGGTTGCGGCATGTCTTTGAGTTTCTCCGTCTGACGAGGGCCGCTCAGCCTGCGGCCAACTGCGCCTTCACTTTGACCAGCATGGCTTCGACCGCCGCCTTGGCCGCGGCCAGCTTCTCGGCGTCGCGCGCGCGCACCACGATGTTGGTGTTGGGCCCGAGCTTCTCGTCGAAAAACGGATAGCTGCCGATGATCGCCTCCGGATGCGCCTTGGCGACGGCCCCTAACTCGGTGCCGACATCGCCTTCCTTGGCGTCGGCGCGAATCGACACCGACATCAGCTTGGCGCCGGTCTTGAGCTTGGGCGCCACCTCGTCGAGCATCGCCTGCATCACGGTCGGAACGCCGGCCATGGTAATGACGTTGCTCATCCAGAAGCCGGGCGCGCCCGACACCTTGTTGGCGACCAGCGCCGCGCCGCGCGGGATGCGCGTCATGCGCATGCGCGCTTCGTTCAATTCGCCGCCCATCTTGGCGACGCGCTCCTTCATGATCGCGACTGCCTCAGGATGGAAGTCGAGCGGCACGCCGAAGGCCTTGGCGACGCAGTCGGCGGTGATGTCGTCGTGGGTCGGGCCGATGCCGCCGGTCGTGAAGACATACGAATATTTGGCGCGCAGCGCGTTGAGCGCCTCGACAATCGCGCTTTCGTCGTCGGAAACAACCCGCACTTCCTTCAGGTCGATGCCGATCGCGGTGCAGTAGTCGGCGATGAAGCCGATGTTCTTGTCCTTGGTGCGGCCCGAGAGAATTTCGTCGCCGATCACCAGCACGGCCGCGGTGACGATCTCTGGTGCGGGCGGCGCGGCGGTCATGCAGGCTCCTGGCAGGCGCGCGGCGTGCTGGCAGGCCGCGCACGATGTGCCGGCTATTAAGCATGATCCGGCCGCTACCGGAAGCGTCGCCCCCGCTTGGACGCGGGACCGGGTGGACGGCCCCGCGTTACGGCTTTTTTGACGGTTGCGCCGTGAACAGGTCGCTGCCGGCCACGATGCCGTTCCAGACCGGCGCCGAGGCGACCGCCATGTGCCAGAGCGCCACGAAGCGGCCGGTCGCGTTGCTATATTGCCCGGCCCACGTCGTCACGGAACTGCATCCGACCCAGACGACCGAGAAGCTCAAGGCACCGCCCGCGCCCGCGCCGTAGTACCAGCCGGTCACCGGCTGCGGCTGCTTGGCGCCACAGCCGACCTGCGTCGTGAAGGTGCCCGTCAGCTGGCCGTTCGCCGCGACGGAGGTGATGGTGAGCACCGAGCCGTCCTCGTTCGCCCACGAGCCGCCGGCGGCCAGTTTGGTTTCGGCCTGCGCCTGCACCGACGACAGCCCCGGGCCGGCGATCAGCGCCGCGGCCGCGACCATTCCTATCACCTTGGCGCGCATGGCTAGCTCCTTTGCCTGACGCCCGCGCCGCGCGAGCCCAGCCATGGTAGCGAGACCCCATCTAATTCACAATACATAGTAGTAATTTAACACTACCGCTGCGAAAGATTGTCTGCGTCACAGCGCCCGCGCCGGGCGGCATCCACGTAGGGACCCGATTGCCGCCCGGACGTTATAGGGTGGCACTGACGGCCTGATTGCTAATCACGTCGCCCAAAAGCTGAGCAGAAGCGGTGCGTCATCGCATCCGGCGAACCGTTCTGGCCGGTTGGCGCGAACTTTGCTCCGTTGGGAGGCACGGATTGGAATTCGGGACGAGCTGGGGGATCCGGAATGGGTTCGGCCTTCGACGAGATGAAGGGCCAGGACGGGACCATACGCCCGGCCTACAGCGCGCTGGCACGCTGGCTCGAGGAAGTGCCGCCGGACGTCCTCGACTATCGCCGGCGCGAAGCCGAACTCATTTTCCGCCGCATCGGCATCACCTTCGCCGTCTATGGCGAGGCCGACGCGCAGGAACGGCTGATCCCCTTCGACGTCATCCCGCGCATCATGTCGGGCGCCGAATGGCGCCTCTTGGAGAAAGGCCTCACCCAGCGGGTGAAGGCGCTCAACGCCTTCATCAGGGACATCTACAACGAGCGCGAGATCCTGCGCGCCGGCGTCGTCCCGGACGACCTGATCTTCCGCAACCCGGCGTTCCGGCCGGAGATGAACGGCCAGAAAGTGCCGCACGACATCTATGTGCAGATCGCCGGCATCGACATCGTGCGCGTCGACGCCGAGACCTTCTACGTGCTCGAGGACAATGCCCGCACGCCCTCCGGCGTCTCCTACATGCTGGAGAACCGCGAGATCATGATGCGGCTGTTTCCGGAGCTGTTC
>CAYJPU010000136.1:6682-9339 GCA_964372105.1 uncultured Undibacter sp. | reverse complement strand
TCGCTTTGCCGTCGATCACGGCCTTGAGCTGGCGATAGTCCTCGCAAGAATCGTTGCCGCAGATCAGCTTGACTTTCTGCAGGTGGTCGAGCGCCTTGAGCCGGTTGCCCTGTTCGGCCTGCCACATGCCGTAATAAGACCAGGTGCGCGCATGGTTGGGGTCGGCCTTCAGCGCGGCCTCGTACCAAAACTTCGAGTCGTCGTAGCGGCCGAGCTTGCGGTTGGCGTAGCCGATGTAGTTGGCGACGTCGGGATGCTCGTCGTGGCCGAGCGCATGCAGGGCGGCGATGCCGGCCTTGTAGTCGCCGGACAGGATGAGCGCGCGGGCGGCGCGGTAGTCGTGCAGGAACTTCTCCTGTGCCAGCCGCTGCTCCTGCTGCTCGACGGCGCTGCTGTCTTTCTTCTTTTTCTTGCCGCCGTCGTCGGCCGGCGGCGGATTGTCGGTGCCGGCGGCGAGCGCCGGCTTGAAACCGGCACCGGACACCAGCAACGCGGCGGCGGCGGCGATAACGAAATGGCGGACCGTCTTGCTGAAAAGCGCTTGGATCAGGGGCATAGGCGAAGTCCTGGGCGAAGTCCTGGGCGAAGTTCTGGGCGAGGTCATGGGCGAAGCCTTTCCTGGTCGCGGGCTGGCCGGTAAGCTTACGCTGTCGGCCTCCGACCTCCAGCAAACACTTCGTGAGCGCGTTTAGTCCGCTGCGCGGCGGTAAAAATTGCGGCGCTTGACTCGACGGCGCGTAAAAGGGAAAATTTTACCGTGCTGGTTCCCCGGGTCGCTCCGGGGACGAAAGAGGGAACACGGACACCGCGGTTTGTTGCTTCACGCGTCGTGACTTTACGCGTCGTGACAACGATTTCGCGGGCATCCGTGGCTGCCCCCGCAACTGTGAGCGGCGAGCCCGCGTCCATAAGGCCACTGGGAAACCGGGAAGGCTGGGCGCAACTGGGTGACGACCCGCGAGCCAGGAGACCTGCCAGCGCAGTCACCCAACCGGTGGACGGGAGGTCCATACGGAGCGGTCTTTCGCAGCGGTGACGGCAATGCCGGTGCGAAGGCCGTGTGAGTAACTCCTCCCACGACATTCCACACCTGAAGTCCGCGTCGCTTGTGGCGTAGCTCAGTTGTGTCCTTCGCATCGGGCCCGGTGTCACCCGATGCGTCCGCATGCGCGGACGCAAACGAAGGAACGTTATGCGATGGGAATTCAGAGCAGAGTGTGCGGCGCCGTATTGGCGCTGGCCTCGTTTGTACATGTGGCGACGGCGCAGGACGCCGCGCCGGCCGGTGGTTTCACGTTGCCGCCGATCGACGTCGGCGCGTCGCGCCTCGGCAACGGCGGCATTACCGGCACCTCGACCAGCATCATCACCGCGGACGAGATCGCGCGGTCGCCGCGCCAGACGCTCACCGAGATCATCACCGAGCAGGCCGGCTTCCAGATCCAGCACATCGGCGCCGGCGTCAACGGCGCGCGTGACATCGTGGATTTGCGCGGTTTCGGCGCCAGCGCACCGTCGAACGTGCTGGTGCTGGTGAACGGCCGGCGTTTCAACGACTTCGATCTGCAAGGTTTTGACTTCTCGTCGATTCCGCTCAACAGCGTCGAGCGCATCGAGATCTCGCGCGGCAACAGCGGCGCGGTGCTGTACGGCGACGGCGCTGTCGGCGGCGTGATCAATATCATCACAAAGACCGGCGCCGGCCAGCCACCGTCGGCGCGCGTCGAAAGCGCCTTCGGCTCGTTCCGCAGCAAGGAGGGCCGGGCTTCAGTCGCCGGTTCGGCGGGTCCGTTCTCGGCCGCGGTCAGCGCGCTCGGCCTGACCACCGACGGCTATCGCCAGAACAGCAAGTTGCACCAGAGAGGCGCCAACGGCGATTTCCGTTGGACGACGAGTGAGGGCAGCGCTTATTTCAACGTCATCGTCGACGACCAGAAACTCGGGCTGCCGGGCGGGCGGCTGGTGACGTCGACCTCGAGCCTGTTGGTGACCGATCGTACCGGCGCGGCTACGCCGAACGACTATTCCAACAAGCAGGGCCAGAACTTCGTGCTCGGCGTCACGCGCACCATCGCGCCCGGCATGGAGCTGATCCTCGACGGCAGCCTGCGCCGCAAGCAACAGCAGGCCGAGCTGTTCTTCAACGGCTCGCCCTATAACGGTGTCGACGCCAAGCTGACCACCACGTCGGTCACGCCGCGCCTGAAGATCGACACCGACGCGCTCGGCCTGCCAGCGAAGTTCCTCACCGGCTTCGACTACTACCACACCAGCTTCCTGCAAGACCGTTCGAAGGACTTCAACTCGGCGCCGTATCACACCTACGACATCAAGCAGACGACCGCGGCGTTCTACGGTAACGGCACGGTGGCGGTGCGGCCCGACACCGATCTCACCGCGGGCGTGCGTTATCAGCGCAACACCATTTCGGCGCGCGACACCTACAATCCCAATGCGCCGTCCGGTTCCGGCGACGCGCAGGGCGCGCCGCTCGACAAGAGCCAGTGGCAATACGCGGCGCAGGGCGGCTTCGAGCATCGCTTGACGTCGGCCTTCGCGGTGTTCGGCCACGTCGCACACAGCTTCAGGGTGCCCAACGCCGACGAGCGCATCGGGCAGGCGGTGGCGTTCAATTGGCCGGCGCCGACGCCGACCAA
>CAYJPU010000136.1:4498-6582 GCA_964372105.1 uncultured Undibacter sp. | reverse complement strand
GTCTACGACCTCACCGTCCGCTATGCCGGCGAGCGCCGTCTCGACAACGACTCGCGCAACGTCCAGCCGATGATCCCGGCGCATACGGTGGTGGACATGCGGCTCGGCGGCGAGGTGAAAAACGCGTTCTGGTCGATCGCGGTCGAGAACATCTTCAACGAGATGTTTTTCGACTACGGCATCGCCTCGACCACCACCATTGGCCGCTACAACGCCTATCCGCAGCCCGGTCGCACGGTGATGGCGCGGTTCGGCCTGACGTGGCCCTAGGCCGGTTTGAAGGGCGCGGCGGTTGTATCGCCGCCGCGCCTCCCGCCGGAATTCTGCTAATCTCCCGGCGGATTCGCAAATCCGGGGGGAATGACCATGAAGAGTCTTGCCATGAAGAATTTGCGCACCATCGTCGTTGCGCTGGCCGTGAGCGCGGCCGCGATTTCGGCGCGGGCCGCCGATGACATCGTCGATGCCATCGATCAGGCGCGTAAAGCCTATCAGTCGGGCGACATGGCGGGCGCCAAGCAGTCGCTCGATCTCGCCTCGCAACTCATTGGGCAGAAGAACGCCGAGAGCTTCGTCGCGCTGCTGCCGGCGCCGCTCGCCGGCTGGAAGGCCGAGAAGGCGCAGGCCAATGCCATCGGCGCCGCGATGCTCGGCGGCGCGTCGGCGGCGAGCCGGCAATACACCAACGGCAAGGGCGACACGGTCGAGGTGTCGATCACCGGCGACTCCGCGATGATCATGCAGTTCGGGCCGATGCTGAACAATCCGGCGATGGCGGGCGCCATGGGCAAGCTGGTGCGCATCGGTAATCAGCGCGGCATCCAGACCCAGGACGGCGACATCATGATGATGGTCGCCAACAAATACCTGATCAACGTGCAGGGCTCGGCCGATGCCGCGGCCAAGCTGAGCTACGCGCAGGCGGTCGACGTCGCCAGGCTGTCGAAACTGTAGGTGATCTAGATCAAAGGGCCGGGGACTTTGGGCCTCTACAAAGTTTCATTGTTCCGCTCCGGCGGGCCGGCCCATTTCCAGGAGGCTTTCCTATGACGACCATGAAGAGTGCGATGATCGCGCTGGGCGCCGTGGCGTTCGCGGCGCTGGCGGCGGCGCCCGCCGAAGCGCGCGCGCGTGTCGGCGTGCTGACCTGCTCGGTGGCGCCCGGTGTCAGTTTCATCATCGGATCGCAGAAGGCGTTGAACTGCGAGTACAGGTCGGTGCGCGGCTATCGCGAGCAATATACCGGCCGCATCACGCGCTTTGGCCTCGACGTCGGCTTCACCACCGGCGGCCGGATCGCGTGGGCGGTCGTAGCGCCGTCGCAGCCCGGTCCGGGCACGCTCGCCGGCGGCTACGTCGGCGCCAGCGGCGAAGCCACGCTTGGCGCCGGTGTCGGCGCCAATGCGCTGGTCGGCGGCTTTCAGAGGTCCGTCACGCTGCAGCCGCTGTCGGTCGGCGCCCAGAAGGGCCTCGACGTCGCACTGGCGGCGAGCGGGATGGAGCTCGACTACACCGGTCGCTGAACGGTGCGCATAAGGCGTGAGGTCAGGGCCGCCCTCCGGGGCGGCCTTTTTGGTTTCCTAGAGCGGCGACCACTCCACCGGCACCAAGTCGTAGCCGGTCGCCGTGCGGGCGATGTGGCCGCAGGCCGGGAACGGGAAGTGATAGGCCTCGACCAGCATGCGGTCGCTCGCCGCCTGGTCGAGCATGCGCCGGCGCGCCGCGACCGCCTGCGGCCCATCCATGTCGAATAGCGGCTGCCAGTCGGGATGGCGCGCGAACAAATACGGATTGCGCACGGTGTCGCTCATCGCCAGCATCGACTGGCCGCCGGAATGGATGGCGAAGGCGGTGTGGCCCGGCGTGTGGCCGTAGGCTTTGAGCGAGACGATGCCGGGCGCGACTTCCGCGCCGGGCGTGAAGCGCCGCACGTCCTTGGCGATGTCCCGGAAGATGCGCCGCGCGTTGCGGAAATAGCCGAGCACGGCGCCGGACGCCCGGCTCTGGTTGCCGTCGTCCATCCAGAACGTCCATTCCGGCTCCGGCACCAGGATCTCGGCGTTGCGGAACACCTTGTCGCCGTC
>CAYJPU010000136.1:0-4398 GCA_964372105.1 uncultured Undibacter sp. | reverse complement strand
CCCTAGTCCGGCTTGATGTTGTTTTCCTTCACCACCGGCGCCCACAGCGCCATCTGCTCGGTCAGGAACTGGCGCTGCTCCTGCGGGCCGCCCATCCGCAGCGTGATCTGCAGATTCTGGCTGAGCCGGTTGCTGATCGCCGGATCGCGCAAGATTTCGGTCAGGGTCGCGGCGAAGCGCTCGATCACCGGCTTCGGCGTGCCGGCGGGCGCGAACACGCCCCACCAGGCATATGACTCGAAGCCGGCAAAGCCGTTCTCGATCGCCGTCGGCACGTTCGCCAGCGTCGTCATGCGCGTCTTGCCGGTCTGGAGGAGCGGGCGGATCTTGTCGGCTTTGACCTGCGGCGTCACCAGCGCCGCGCTGCCGATGATCATGTCGACGTGGCCGGCGAGCGCGTCGTTCATCGCTGGTCCGCCGCCGCGATAGGGCACGTGTACGAGGCTGATGCCGGCGCGCTTGGCCAGAAGCGTCATCGTCAGGTGACCGACGCTGCCGCTGCCGATCGAGGCAAAGCTCAGCGTGTTGGGCTTCGCCTTGGCCGCCGTGACGACGTCGGCGAAGCTCTTGAACGGCCGCGACGGATGCGTGCACAGCACGTTCGGCGCGGTGCCGATCAGCAGCACCGGCTCGAGGTCCTTCACGGTGTCGAACGTCATGTTCAGCAGGAACGGATTGACCGCATGGGTGTCGAACACGAACACCCAGCTGTTACCGTCGGGCGGCGATTTTGCCACCGCGCCGGTGCCGACGCTGCCGGAGGCGCCCGGCCGGTTCTCGACGATGACGGTCGCGCCGAGCTTCTGCTGCAGGCCGGGCTGCGCCATGCGGGCGATCGGGTCGACGGTGCCGCCCGGCGGGAACGGCACGACGATGCGGATGGTGCCGGACGGCCAAGCGGCCGCTGGGCCTTGGGCCTGGGCCAGCGCCTTGGTCTGGCCGGCGAGCGGCGCGGCCAAAGCGCCGAGCACGAATAGGCGGCGTGAGAACGGCATGATATCTCCCCTGGTCTTTATTGGTTTGACCTCAGCATACAACTCTCCCGAGCGTCGCCAAGCGGCGGGCCGCCGGACAGGAGGCGAGGGTCAAAGGTGAGGCGAGGGGATAAGGAGACGGCCATGCGGGGCATCGCGCGCGGCGCGCTTTTGGCGGCACTCATGCTCGGCGGCTGCGCCAGCGACGACACCGGCCCGAGCGCGGCCGAGCTGAAGGCGCGCTGGGATGCGCAGAACGTCTACCCGGCCTCCTACAAGGCCGACCTGCTGGCCTTTCTGCGAACCTATCTGAACGATCCCAGCAACGTGCGCACGGCCGCGGTCACGGCGCCCTTCCTCAAACCGGCCGGGCCGGGCGACCGCTACATCGTCTGCGTGCGTTACAACGCGCGCAACACCGACGGCAAATATCTGGGCTTGAAGGACGGCGCGGCGATCTACGTGTCGGCCAAGCTCGACCGCTTCATCGATGTGCCGCGGGATGTGCGGGAATTGTGCAGGGACGCGGTCTACGGGCCGTTCCCGGAGCTCGAGAAACTGACGCGCTGAGGCGCGCGTCTTGACGCGTGTCCTGGCGCTCACCCGCCGGGCGGGTCTTGATTTCCCGGTTGTTTGCTTGGGGTTTTGGCGCGCTGAATAGCGTACCAAGCGCCGCGCCGGCGCGACGCCTGTTGGCGCTGACGCGCTGCCCGCTCACGCAGGGTCGCGGCAAAACGCCGTCACGCCGCCCGAAGGCCGCGCAACGAACCGCCGAGCGCGACACCCGGCGGCCACAATGTCAGACAGAAAAGCTGGAAGTCAGCTTGGGCGTCTGAAGGTCACTTGACCTTGAGGTTCTCCGCGGACGTCTTGCCGCGGTTCTCGACGAGTTCGAACTGAACGCTCTGTCCTTCGTTCAGCGTGCTAAGTCCGGCGCGTTCGACGGCCGAAATATGCACGAAGACATCCTTGCCACCTTCTTGGGGCTGGATGAATCCATAGCCCTTCGTCGGATTGAACCACTTCACGGTGCCCTGAGGCATGCTAGATCTCCGAAGTATTACCAACACTATTAGTCTGGCACAGTCCGCAACCGGCGAACAAGGTCTTTGCGCGCCTTGGACGGCAAGAGTTTTGAGTTATTTTGTGGGTGTAGAAACAGTTGGCCGGTTCCGGTGCCGGGTGAGGGGATTGAACCCCCGACCTTCGGTTTACAAAACCGCTGCTCTACCGCTGAGCTAACCCGGCTTCCGGCCGAGGCAAGAGCTATCAGCGTCGCCCGCCCGCCACAAGCCGCCCCAGTGGGGCTTCAAGCCGTCACCGTCGCACAAAAAACGCCCGGCACGGCTGTGCGGGGCGCTTTCGGAGCGGTTGAGCCGTCAGCGGCGGCCGGTCGCCCGGCCGCGCCTGGCGGGAGGTCGGGAAATGCCCCGGTCCTTGGTCTGCGGCAGGAAGAAGAACCCGACGACAACCGTGACCGCTGCGAAGACGACCGGGTACCGCAGGCCGGCGTCGATGTCGCCGGTCGAGGCCACGGTCGCGAACGGGGAACGTCTGTGGCAACAGGTCTTAAGCCGAAAGTCGAACGCCATCACAAAGTCGAATGCGAGCGTCTAATGCGTTGCGTGCACGTATTTAAATATGCGCACGGCAAGCGCCGCGAATTTAAGCGCGCGCCGCGTTTCTCACAGCGTTGTCGCGAGTTTTTCCAGGATGTCGATCAGTCATGTCGCCGCTTGTAGTACGGCGAGGCGTTTGGCGAGCTTGGATTTGCGGAACGTGTCGTTGAGCAGCGTCAGCGCGCGCTTGTAACCCGGGTGTTTCTGCGCGCCGTCGCCGAGCGCGCGCAAGCGCTCGACCAGCGCGGTGCGCCGGGCCTCGATGTCGTCGTAGCGCTGGCGGAAAGTTCTATTTGCGGGCTGCGATGGCGGCGCAGGCGAGGCGGGCGGACGGCGAGACGGCATGCAGGGTTAATTTCTACGTTGTAGGCGCGCGAGCGTTAACGAAGTTCGGGTCGCAATCGCAGCGGATCTGCCGAACGAATGTTCCGAGAGATGCGAGGCGATGTTCCGCGATTGGAAGCGTTCGTCACACCGTCCGGCAATTAATGTTACCCCGCGATAGCGCGCCGTTACGGTAAAGGCTTCGTATACAGTGCCTCCAATCACGGCGGATTGGAGATGACAGCGCATGCGGGCGCTCGCAGCCATCGCGGGACTGATCGCAGGGGTTGCCGCAGGGCAAGCCTGCGCGGCCGATCTCGTGGCGGTCCCGGCGTCGCGTGGCACCCATCACCATCACTATCACCATTACGCCAGCGCCGCCGTGCGCGCGCCGATGCTGCTCCTCTATGACGACCAGCCCGGCGTCTACATCCGGCCTTATTGGGCCGCGCCCTGGCGTCACCGTCATTACTTTCCGCGCACCGGGCGCAAGCCCAAAGTCGGACGCCGCGAGAACCTGGCCGCCCGTTACTACCCGAAGCCGGCGCAAAGCTTCCGCCGCAGCTGGTCGGTCTCGTCCGGCTTCGTGGCGGAATGGCCGGGCGGCCCCGTCTTCGACATCGATCCCACGCCGCTGGAGCGTCCGCTGAAATGACCCGCGTTTCGCGCACCCTTGCTTTGTTCGCCCTCGCTGCGGCCGCGCTGCTGCCGGCCGGCGGCGCGCACGCGCAGTATTACGGCGCGGCTGCGCAGCCGGCGCCGCTCTATCCCTATGCCGTTCCGGCCAACCAGCCTTACGCTGTCGAAGTCGCGCCCGGCACGTACGAGATCCGCCGGCCGAAGGCCTCGCGCGATTATCCGTATGCGAGCGGCGCCGCGCGCCGCGCCGACGCGCCGAAGGCGAAGCGTCCGGTCACGCGCAACGACCCCGCGGTCATCGAAGAGCTGCGCCAGCGCCACAACAAACGCGGCGCCGTCAAGCACGAAGTCGTCAACACCAAGCGCATCGTGTACGACAAGCCGGTGGTGATCGAAACCACGCGCGTGGTCGACGATCCGCCGACGGTGATCGAGCGCCGGCGTTACGTCGACGACACGCAAGCGCCGGCGCCGCGCCGCAAGCAGGCGGCGGTGGAGCGTTCGCGTGCGCCGAAAGTCGTGGAGGCGCCGAAGCGCGACGACGGCAAGAAGCGCGTCATCGAGGCCGACGCCGAGGTCACCATCCTCGGGCCGGACCGCATGAGCATCCGCCTGTTCCGCAAGGGCAAGGGCGGCAGCGCCAAGGCGAGCGCCGAGTAGCGCCGGCAGATTTTACGGTTCGTGGGACGCGGGCGGCGGGCTGGGGGGCCCGCCGTTCGCATTTTCGGGCGTGAAAAATATTCCTAATTGAATTGACAATGATCCTATAAAGATTAATATCCAACAGGTCCTGCTCGACCGAGGGCGCTTCATGAGGCGTCATAAAGCGGAGCAGGACGCGG
>CAYJPU010000135.1:0-9340 GCA_964372105.1 uncultured Undibacter sp. | reverse complement strand
TGCCGGCCACGTGGTGCGCTACGCCAAGTGTTCGGTGCTGGTGGTGCGCAACTAGTGGAGCGGATTTTACGTTCGCTACCCGCTAGCCGCGAATATCCTAAGCGAACGTCAAATCCAAAGCTCCACTAGCAACAATAACTTGCTAGTGGTCCTTTGATTCTAACATTCGCAAAAGTGCCTCCACATACGGGATGCGAATGTTAGAATCGGACCACTAGCGCCCGCCTTGAAATGAGAGAGGCCGCCGTCGCCGGCGGCCTCTTTGACGTCGCAGTCGGGGACTTTACTGCGCGTCGATCGCGTTCTGGTTCTTCACGTAAACGTCCGGCGACTGCCCGACGGGAGCATGCGCCAGCGCATCAAGCGCACGGTGGGCACGGGCCTGCGTGCTGTACTGCGCGACGGGTGCGGCCGGGCCGTTGCTGTAGACGTAGGTGTTGCGCTCTTCGAGCTGCAGCGCCTCCGGCTCGGTGGCGAGGGCCGGCGCGGCGGCCGAGATCGCGAGCAGCGCCGCAGCGGCGAACTTGGTGATGGTCTTCATGGTCTGTCTCCGTTGATGTGTATTCACGTGCGTGAGCAAGAAGCGTTCTTGCTGACCGGCTTGTCGCGCCGTTCGCCATCACGCTCAATCAACGTTGAAGTCACAAAAGCCCGCGCGGCGTTCACGGCTTCGGGATCGGCGCGTTAGCGTGAGAATGAAATAGTCGTCCGCCGCGCCGTAACGCACATCGCCGGCTCGTGGCGGGCGCCACCGCCAGCACATTTCGTCTCTACGCGCCCGGGCGACGACAATACCGGGCGCGCACCGTCATGCGGCAGACGCATTGCCGTTCGGCGATAATGTCGACACGGGGAATAACCGCCGATCCGACGCGGTTGGCTTCAGGCTTTCGGCAGCAGCGCCGGCGGCAAAGCGTCGGCGCGATAAAGGCCGGGCCGGTTGCGGCGGAAGAAATTGCCGCCCTGCCATAAGAACAACGCCAGAAACACGCCTATGAACGCCGCGCCACCCATCGCGTCAGCCATCACGGCGCGCAGGACGAGCAAAGCGAGGCCGAGCGCGACGCCGCCGAACAGGATCGCGCCGGGCCAATACGTCAACGGGTTGCCGCCCTGCTGGTAGAGCACCGGCGCATTCGCCGCCGACAGCCGCGCGTGCAAGGCGGCGACGAAAGCGGCATAGGCCTTGTCCAACCGCTCCTGCTCGAACATGCTTTTCCACGAGGTCGAGACCAGGCGCAGCTTCGGCGCGCCCTCCGCCCAGAGCTCCGTCTGGAAGCGATGAGTCTGCATGTTGGCCGGGCGGTACGACAGCCGGACGCGCCGCACTTTGTCGTAGCCGACGCGTCCGGACTGGCGGCCGGCCGACCACTGAATGCCGTCCGGCGCCAGCGTGAACTGCCAGGGTGCGCCGAGCAGCGACGGCCGGTAGCTGTAGGTCGGGTTCGTATCGATGCCGTCCGGTTCCGTCACACGCCACTCCGGAACGACGGCAAAAGCGCGGTTTGCGCGCGTTCGACCATCATTTCCCCCATTAACCATGATCTCTGTCAGTAAAGACGAAAGCCGCAGCAGCCACGGCAGAGTGTTCCCATGGCCAGAGGTATATAATATCTTAACTGCGCACAGGTGGCATTTTCGAAGCGTTCGTAGAGCGTCCGGGGTGGAGACTCAAGTCATGGCGAAATTGTCGGATCTGTTCGGCCGCAAGCCCGGCGAGGCCAGCGCCGACAAGTTCATGCCCCGGCCCGGCAACGGCAATAGCGGGCCCGGCCATGTCCCGATCAATGTCGAGAACTTCTCCGACATCGGTTCGCGCATGGGCGAGGAAAACGAGGCCCTGCGCAACCTGCTGACCGACACCGGCCGCAAGATCAACGAGCTCGACGAGCTCAAGCAGGCCTTCGACAAGCTGGTGCAGCCGTTCAACTCGACGCTGCGCGCGCTCGAGCAGGAAAAGTCGCAGACGCTCAGCCTCACCGGCATGCTGGACGAGTCGCGCGCGGCCTACGACACGCTGCGCACCGAATATTACCTGGTCGAGAAGAAGGCGACCGCGCTCGAAGCCGAAGCCGGCAAGCTGCGCGAGGACCTTGAACTGTCGCGCGAGTCCAATCGCGGCCTCGAAAGCGCGCAAATCGAGCTCAACCAGGAAATCAGCACCCGGCATACGCAGATCGCCGAGCTGGAGCGCCAGCTCGCGCAGGAGAGCGCTCAGCGCCGCGCGGTGACCGAGAGCCGTCGCACGCTGCAGGAGCAGTTCGACGAGACCGAGAAGCGCATCATGGAGCTCGAAGGCGAGCTCGCCGCGGCGCGCGAGAAGCTGGCGCTCCTGGAAGACGACAAGCGCTCGCTGCAGCTCGCGGTCGACCAGTCGCTCAACGAGACCGGCCGCCTCACCCGCCGGCTGACCGAGAGCGAGAACACGCTGACCGCCACCCGCGCCCAGCTGGGCAAGGTGGAAGCTAACTTCGCCGAAGCCTACGCCGAACGCGGCCGCCTCGCCGCCGCCCTCGACGAATCCAAGGAACAGCATCAGGCCGAGCGCAACAGCCTCAACATGCGGCTCGACGCGCTGCAGTCGCGCGCCGCGACCGCCGAGCGGCTCCTGTCGGAGACCCGGCAGAACCTGATCGCCCGCACCGAGGAAGTGCGCGCCTTCGACCGCAAGTCGGTGGAAGCCACGATCGCGCGCAACAACGCCGAAAAACGTCTGACGCAGATCGAAGCCTCGCACGAGCAGCGCGAGCGCCAGATCCGCGACCTCGAGCAGACGCGCACGGCGCTGACCGAACGCACCAACGCCCTGACCAAGACGCTGAAGACGCGCGAGACCGCGCTGGCGCGGGCCGAGGAAAAGATCGCGGCGCTGACCGAGCGCAACGGCCACCTCGAGGCCGACATCCAGGTCAGCCGCACCAACATCGAAAAGCGCGTCGAGGATCTGAACTCGTCGTTGCAGCGCGAGCGCATGGAACGCGCGGTGGTCGAAGGCGCGCTCGAAGCCGCGCGCAAGGACAATTCGCGGCTGCAGAGCGAAGTCGCGGCGCTGCGCTCGGCGCTGCGGCGCGGCGCGCCGATCGAAGAGCCGATCGCGCCGTCCGAACCGGCCAACGACGAAACCGCGCTCAAGGACGTCGACGCGGCCGTCAACGAAGCGAGCGGCAAAGCTTAAAGCGCGTTTCCGACGCGCGGCGCGAGCGCTCGGCCTCACCGCCGGGCGTTTTTTTTGCGCGCCGCGACAAGGGAACCGGCGCTATAGTCCGGCCGCCACAACCGACCGGAACGCTTATGTCCAAGACCCTCGTCCAGGAACAGTTCGGCAAGACCGCCGCGCACTATCTCACCAGCAAGCCGCACGCGCAGGGCAAGAGCCTGGAGCGGCTGGTTACCCTCACCTCCCCGCAGAAGAACTGGCGCGTGCTCGACGTCGCCACCGGCGGCGGCCACGTGGCCTACACCTTCGCGCCGCGTGTGGCGCGCGTCTGGGCGACCGACATCACCGAGGAAATGCTCGACCAGGTGAAGGCGGAAGCTGCCAAACGCGGCCTTACCAATGTGCGCGCGACCTACGCCAAGGCCGAGGCCCTGCCGTTCGAGGACGCGAGCTTCGATCTCGTCACCTGCCGCGTCGCGCCGCACCACTTCGACTCGATCCCGGAATTCCTCGCCGAAACCCATCGCGTGCTCAAGCCGGGCGGCGTGTTCGCGCTGGTCGACAACGTGGTGCCCGACGGCAGCGTCGGCGACTACGTCAATGCTTTCGAGCGCTTGCGCGACCCGAGCCATCTGCGCGCCTGGACCATGCAGGAGTGGCGCGCCGCGCTCGCCGCCGCCGGCTTTGCCGTCGGCCACGAAGAGCAGCTCTACAAGACCATGGAATTCAAGAGCTGGGCCGCGCGCTACGACGGCGTGATGCAGGGCCTGCTGCGCGCCATGCTCAAGCAGGCGACGCCGGAGGTGGCGGCGACCTTGCAGCCCAAGGGCGACGGCGCCGAGCTTACGTTCCGCCTGTCCGAAGGCCTGTTCATCGCGACGCGGCCGCAGGTCTAACCGTCTTTGCGGGGCGCGGCTCTCGGCCGCGAACCCGGAATCCAGACCCGATCGACGAAGATAAGGCTGGATTCCGGATCGCGCTGCCCGCGTCCGGAACGACGGCAATAGAAAAGAAAACGCCGGCGCCGATTTGCATCGGCGCCGGCGAATTCAACAGACCACGTCGCGCGCTTACTTCTTGGCGTAACGCTTGCGGGCCTTCTTCACCGGCTTCTCGTCCGGCGCCCACAGGACGCCCGCGTTGTAGGCCTCGTTCACCAGCCAGCCGCCGACGATCGGCAGCACGCAGGAGCCGACCAGGATGTGGGCTTCGCGATATTTGAGCGGGCGCTTCATCACGACGGTGGCGACCATCGGCGAGAGCGCCGCGCAGCCGAGCGTGGTGACGCCGTACGCGCCGGCGGCGGAGATGCCGTGGCGGCTCGCGTCCCAGGTCCAGCGCCAGTCGTTGAGGGCGAAGAAGGCTGCCGTCGACGCCGCGCCGACGCCGATCGCGGTCGCGGTGAGACGCTTGTCCACGCGCTTACGGTGGCCGCCTGCTTCCGCCGACTGCGCCACAAACGCAAACGCCGCGATGATCGCGGCGAAAATCACAAACTTACGGTTCATTCCTGCCCTCCCGGTGCAATTGCATCGACTCGACGTGATTTGTGGGCTGGTTCCGGAACCCTGTCGAGCGGTACCAAAATCCGGGCGGCGAGTTATTCACAGTCCTCTTGGCCCCCGATCCGTTAATGCGGCAGCACCGAAACCGACCGCGGAACGGACGGTTCCCGATACCGCAACTCCCTGATAGATCTGTGAAATAAGCCACGGTGAAGCCGCTATTAACCTCCCGTTTACCATGCCCGTTCACAGTCCGTTAGGACAGATTAACGGGTGATTCGGCGTCGCTAAGGCCGGGCGGATCGGCGCTACAGGGGAAGACGTCGATGAGCAAATTGGGGGGCTTTTTCGCCCGCAAGTCCGGCCTTTACGACAAGCAAGACGAGCCGGCCACCGTTACACCGATCCAGGGCGTCACCGCCCTGCCCGACAACCCGCTCGAGATCGACGAGGAGTTGTTCAACGCGCTCAGCACCCAGATGGGCGGTGAGAACGAGCAGTTGCGCAATCTCATGCTCGACGCCAGCGCCAAGATCGGCGAGCTCGACGCCATCAAGGCGGCGGTCGACAAACTGGTCGATCCGGTGAGCAAGACGCTGCGCGCCATCGAGGCCGAGAAGGCCGAGAAGATGAGCCTGCAGACGGTGCTCAACACCACCCGCACCGCCTACGGCAAGCTGCGCAACGAGGTCGGCGAAATCGAGAAGAAGGCCGCCGCCGCCGACAAGGAATGTCAGACGCTGCGGCTGGAGCTGGCCTCGACGCAGGCGATGCTGCGCACCGCCGAAGCCACCAAGGCCGAGATCGCCACCGACGTCGCCGCGCGGCGCGCGCAGATCGCCGACCTCGAAGCGCGTCTCGCGCACGAGACCGGCGAGACGCGCATCCTGCGCGAGGAGAACAAGCGCCTCGACGACCGGCTCAGCGCCAGCGAGAAGCGCGTGATCTCGATCGAATCCGACCTCAACGCCGCCCGCCAGCGATTGATGATGGCCGAGGACGAGAAGCAGGCGCAGCAGGCCGCGTTCGAGAAGGCGAGCGCGGAAGTCGCCAAGCTGGCGCGCAAGCTGACCGAGACCGAGGCCAACCTCACCGCCACGCAGGGCCGCCTGCGGCACGTCGAAGCCAACTTCGCCGAATTGAACGCGGAGCGCACGCGGCTCACCGGCGCGCTCGACGAGACCAAGGAACGCCACGAGCACGAGCTGTCGACCCAGCGCATGCGCTTCGACACCTTGCAGGCGCGCGCGGCCGCGACCGAGAAGCTGCTGGTCGAGGCGCGCGAGCACCTGATCGCCCGCGCCGAGGAGATCCGCGACTTCGACCGCCGCAACGTCGACATCGCGCGCGAGCGCGACGCGCTCGCCAGCCGCGTCGCCGACCTCGAGGCCGACCGCTACAACCGCGAGGCGCAGCACCAGGACGTGGAACAGTCGCGCGCCACGCTGATGGAACGCAGCGCCACCCTGGCCCGCGCCTTCACGGCCAAGGAATCGGCGCTGGCCCGCGCCGAGGAGACGATCGGCGCGCTCAACACCCGCATCGGCGACCTGGAAGTAACGCTCACCGGCGAGAAGCAGGCGAACGAGCAGGCCGTCGAGGAGCTCAAGGCGGCGCTCCGCCGCGAGCAGATGCAGCGCGCCGTGGTCGAGGGCGCCCTGGAAGCCGGGCGCAAGGAATTCTCCCGCCTCATGCGCGAGGTGATGGTGCTCCAGCGCAACCAGCAGGCGGCGGAAGAGCCCGCGCCGATGCAGGCCGCCAACGCCGCCTGATCCGCCGCCGGACACCGTTTCGAGAGCGATCGCCGGGCCTCAGCGCCCGGCGATTTTTTGTTTTGCGGCAAGGCTTTGGAACAACGGACGCGGCTTTGACTTAACGCAAGGTAGCGCGCCGCGCGGAAGCGCTATCGTGCCATCGTCAGTCCGGCGGAGGGCTGGAAGTATGCCGTATCGACGGAATGCCGAGCTGCCGCTCTCGGTGCAAAACCATCTGCCTGAGCATGCGCAGGACATTTACCGCGAGGCGTTCAACCACGCCTATGCCGCTCATGCCGGCGAAGACGACCGGGAAAGACGCTCGCACATGATAGCCTGGGCCGCGGTGAAACGAAGCTATACCAAGGCCGACGGCCAGTGGGCTCCGCGCGAACCATGAACACATCGCTGGCGCTCGCGGAACGCAATGTGCCGCGCTACACCTCGTATCCGACCGCCCCGCATTTCACCGCGGCGGTCGGCCCCGATATTTATCGCGGCTGGCTCGCGGACTTGCCGGCCGACGCGACGCTGTCGCTCTACATCCACGTGCCGTTCTGCACCGAGCTGTGCTTCTATTGCGGCTGCAACACCCGCGCGGTGCGCAAGCGCGAGCCGGTCGACGCCTACGCCGAGCGTCTGCTGGACGAGATCGCGCTGTTCGACGGGCTCAAGGGCCGCCGGCTCACGCACCTGCACTGGGGCGGCGGCACGCCGTCGATTCTCGGCCCGCAATGGCTGGAAACCATCGCAGCGCGGCTGGCGTCGCGCTTCGATCTCACAAGCCTGAAGGAACACGCGATCGAGCTCGATCCGCGCCGGCTCGACCGCACGCTGGTGCGGTCGCTGAAGGCGATCGGCGTCACGCGCGCCAGCCTCGGCGTGCAGGACACCTCGCCGCACGTGCAGCAGGTCATCGGCCGGGTGCAGCCGTTCGAACTGGTCGAGCGCGCCGCCGACTGGTTGCGCGAGGCCGGTATCGTCAATCTCAACATCGACCTGATGTACGGCCTGCCGGCGCAGACGGTGCGCGACGTCGCCCGCAGCGCGGAACTGGCGGCCTCGCTCGGCGCGCAACGCATGGCGTTGTTCGGCTACGCCCATGTGCCGTGGTTCAAGACCCATCAGAAGCTGATCGACGAGGCGGCGCTGCCCGGCCTCGCCGAGCGGCTGGAGCAGGCGCAGGTGGCGGCCGATACGCTGTGCGGCCTCGGCTATCAGGCGGTCGGGCTCGACCATTTCGCCTTGCCCGACGACGAACTGGCGGTGGCGGCGCGCGCCGGTACGCTGCGCCGTAACTTCCAAGGCTACACGACCGACGTCGCCGACGCGCTCATCGGCTTGGGGGCCTCGGCAATCGGCAAGCTGCCGCAGGGCTTCGTGCAGAACGCGCCCGATGTCGCCGGCTATACGCGCGCGGTTGACGCCGGGCGCTTCGCCATCGTTAAGGGCCTCGCGCTCGCCGACGAAGACCGCGTGCGGTCCGGTATCATCGAGCGGCTGATGTGCGACCTGGCGCTCGATCTCGCCAGCGTCGAGGGCGGACCGGCGCGCTTTGCACGCGAGATGGCGGCGCTCACGCCGCTCGCCGAAGAAGGCCTGCTGACGATCGAGGGTGCCCTGATCACGGTCACCGAACGCGGCCGGCCTTACGTGCGCATCGCGGCGGCGGCGTTCGACGCCTATCTCGCCGCCAGCCAGAAGAAGCACTCGGTCGCGGTGTAATATTTTCCGTCGTTCCGGGTTCGCTCGCTAACGCGCACGCCCCGGAATGACGACGGAGCTACTTCTCTTTCGCCTGCTTGGTGCGCTTGAATTCGGGCATGTAGGGGCAGAACGCCGGCGCCACGTCGATTTCGGCCGGCGCGCGGGCCAGCCAGTCCGTGCACACCTCGCCGGCTTCGCACCGCTGGCAGGCGTCAACGACCTGGGCGAGATGCGAGACGCCGGTCGGCCACGCGGCAACAACCGTGTCGAGACCAAGGCGGCTGGTCAGCGCCGCCATGTTCGAGACAGGAGCCGGGCTTGTTTTCGGTGCGCTGGTAGGCATCGGCGTGACTTTCGAAACTCGAATTTTTTTAATATGCCGAGATTCGCCGCCGCCGCCTTGATCCAGCGCAACAGTGCTTAAGGGCGTTAACGCTGGCGGTTTCGCCGACGCGACGGTGCCGACCTTTTTGCGTTTGATTTCCGATCCAGATCCCACATCGACCAATCCAAGACGCAAAAATTGCTGTTGCGCATCTGTGCCATTTTTGACACAATACCAGCCAATGGTCGATCGCTCGAAAAAGATCACCGGCCGTTTCTACGCGGCCGCGAACGGTCGCCGGCCGGTGCGTGAATGGCTGCTCGACCTGCCAAAGACCGACCGTAGCGTCATCGGCAAGGACATTCAGAAAGTCGAGTTCGGCTGGCCGATCGGAATGCCCTATTGCCGTCCGCTCGGCCACGGATTGTGGGAAGTGCGGAGCGATCTTAGCGGCGGACGTATCACTCGGGTGATGTTCTGTATCGTGCATGGCGAAATGGTGCTGCTGCACGGTTTCGAAAAGAAAACGCAGAAGACACCGCAACGCGACATCGACCTAGCACTCAAGCGCATGAAGGAGATCGACGGATGAAAATAACAGCAAAGAAAAAGAAAGGCACCATCGATCGCAGCGAGAGCTTCGACGAGTTTCTGGAGAAGGACGGCCTGCTCGCGGAATCCGAGGATGCCGCGATCAAGGAAATCATCGCCGACCAGATCAAGGTAGCGATGGACAAGAAGGGCTTGAGCAAGACCGCAATGGCGGCACGTATGAAGACCAGCCGGCGGCAGTTGGATCGGCTGCTTGATCCGCAGAATTCGTCGGTGACGTTGGGGACGCTGCGACGGGCGGCAAGTGCGGTGGGGAGGAATTTGAGGGTGGAGCTGGAGT
>CAYJPU010000134.1:0-9413 GCA_964372105.1 uncultured Undibacter sp. | reverse complement strand
CACTAATAAGAAGTCCGCCAAGAAAAGAGCCGCCGCGGCGAAAACCCGGCCGCTGTTCACCATCGGCTACGAGCAGGCCAAGCCGGCCGCCGTCCTCGATGAACTCAAGCGCGCCAAGGTCGACACCCTCGTCGACGTCCGCGCGGTCGCGGCCTCGCGCCGGCCCGGCTTCTCCAAGCGGCAGCTGGCGGCCGCGCTCGACGAGGCCGGCATCGCCTACGTCCATCTGCAGAAGCTCGGCACGCCGGCGGAAGGCCGCCAAGCCGCGCGCGCCGGCGACCGGGCCACGCTCTGGCGCATCTACGACAAGCACATCGCCAAACCGGAGCCGCAGGCCGCGCTCGACGAACTGGTCAGCCTGATCAAGTCGGGCACGCGCGTCGCCCTGCTGTGCTACTGCCGCGACCCGGATACCTGCCACCGCAGCCGTATCGTCGCAAACGTCAAAGCGCGCCTGAAGCTGAAGGTCGAGGACCTGATCCCGCCGCTGTTCTGAGCGGCTTTCCCTGCCCCTTGATCTACATCAAAGCACGACGGTACACGGGGAACCAGTTTTACCAGTCAACGAACCGACACGATCGGCCGGAGGAAATGCATGCTGGACGTCACACGTAAGCCGGGCCAGCCGGCTTCGGCCGTCAAGGATATCCCGAACTTCATCGACGGCGTCTATGTGCCCGCCGGCGCCGGCCGCACGTTCGACAAGCGCTCGCCGGTCACCGGCGCGCTGATCGCCCGCGTCGCCGAGGCGTCCGAGACCGACGTCGATGCCGCCGTCAAAGCGGCGCGCGCCGCGCTCGACGGGCCGTGGGGCAAGATCACGCCGGCCGAGCGCGGCGACCTGCTCTATGCCCTGGCCAACGAGATCAACAAACGCTTCGACCAGTTCCTCGACGCCGAAGTGGCCGACACCGGCAAGCCGGTGAGCCTCGCCAGCCATCTCGACATTCCGCGCGGCGCCGCCAACTTCAAGGTCTTCGCCGACACGGTCAAGAACGTCTCGACCGAGTTCTTCGAAATGGCGACGCCGGACGGCACCGGCGCGATCAATTACGCGATACGGCGGCCGGTCGGCGTCGTCGGCGTCATCTGCCCGTGGAACCTGCCGCTGCTGCTGATGACGTGGAAGGTCGCGCCGGCGATGGCCTGCGGCAACACCGTCGTGGTCAAGCCGTCGGAAGAGACGCCGCAGACCGCGACGCTGCTCGGCGACGTCATGAACGCCGTCGGCATCCCGAAGGGCGTCTATAACGTGGTGCACGGCTTCGGGCCCAACTCGGCCGGCGAGTTCCTGACGCGCCACCCGGGCGTCAACGCGCTGACGTTCACCGGTGAAACCAGAACCGGCGCCGTCATCATGAAGGCCGCCGCCGACGGCGCGCGTCCGGTGTCGCTGGAAATGGGCGGTAAGAACCCGGCGATCGTGTTCGCCGACTGCGATTTCGACGCGGCGATCGAGGGCACCATGCGCTCCTGCTTCGCCAATTGCGGACAGGTGTGTCTCGGCACCGAGCGTGTCTATGTCGAGCGGCCAATCTTCGACAAGTTCGTCGCGGCCCTGAAGGCGCGCACCGAAAAGCTCACGCTCGGCGCGCCGGAAGAAGCCACGACCACGATGGGGCCGCTGATCAGCCAGGAGCACCGCAGCAAGGTGCTCTCCTATTACAAGAAGGCGGCCGAGGAAGGCGCCACCGTCGTCACCGGCGGCGGCATCCCGACGATGCCGGAAGCCTTGGCAAACGGCGCCTGGGTCGAGCCGACCATCTGGACCGGCCTATCCGACACGGCCGCGATCACGACCGAAGAGATCTTCGGGCCGTGCTGCCACATCGCGCCGTTCGACAGCGAAGACGAGGTGGTGAAGCGCGCCAATGCGCTCGACTACGGCCTCGCCGCCTCGATCTGGACCACAAACTTGTCGCGCGCGCACCGCGTGTCGGCGCGCATCGAGGCCGGCATTGTCTGGGTCAACAGCTGGTTCCTGCGCGACCTGCGCACGCCGTTCGGCGGCATGAAGCAATCCGGCATCGGCCGCGAAGGCGGCGTGCACTCGCTCGAGTTCTATACCGAGCTCAAGAACATCTGCATCAAATTATAGGATTGTCATTCCGGGGCGCGCCGAAGGCGCGAACCCGGAATCCAGAAGCTTAGGCAGTGCTTGTTTCTGGATTCCGGATCGCCGCTGCGCGGCGTCCGGAATGACAGAAAAAGAAGAGGGAGAACATAAATGGCACGCATCATCGGCGCGGTCGCCGCGTCCCACACCCCGACCATCGGTTTTGCCTACGACCGCAACAAGCAGAACGATCCGGTGTGGCAGCCGATCTTCGAGGCCTTCAAGCCGGTGCAGCAATGGCTCGCCGACCAGAAGCCGGATGTGCTGTTCGTCGTCTACAACGACCACGTCACGTCGTTCTTCTTCGACCATTATTCGGCTTTTGCGATGGGCGTCGGCGAGAGCTACGCGGTCGCCGACGAAGGCGGCGGCGTGCGCGACCTGCCGCCGGTGCAAGGTCATACCGGCCTGTCGCACCACATCGGCGCCTCGCTGATGGCCGACGAGTTCGACATGTCGTTCTTCCAGGGCAAGCCGCTCGACCATGGCTGCTTCTCGCCGCTGTCGATGATGTGGCCGCATGAACCGCAATGGCCGGGCGCCATCGTGCCGTTCCAGGTCGGCGTGCTGCAATTTCCGATTCCGTCGGCGGCGCGCTGCTACAAGCTCGGCCAGTCGCTGCGCAAGGCGATCGAGAGCTATCCGGAAGACCTGCGCGTGGCGCTGGTCGCGACCGGCGGGCTGTCGCACCAGGTGCACGGCGAGCGCGCCGGCTTCAACAACACCGCCTGGGACGCGCAGTTCCTCGATCTGATCGAGAAGGACCCGGTGGCGCTCACGCGCATGACGCAGGCCGACTTCGCCCGGCTCGGCGGCATGGAAGGCGCCGAAGTCATCATGTGGCTGGTGATGCGCGGCGCGCTGTCGGCCAGCATCAAGTGCCTGCACCGCAGCTATTACCTGCCGTCGATGACCGGCATCGCCACCGCGATCTACGAGAACCAGGCGATCGCGCCGATGGATACCGACATCGTGAGCGACTACCGCCGTCACGTCGGCCACCAGCTTGCCGGCGCCGAGGCGCTGACCGGCACTTATCCGTTCACGCTGGCGCGCAGCGTCAAGGGCTTCCGCATCAACACGTTCCTGCACGCCCTCACCGGTCCGGCCCACCGCGCCGCGTTCATGGCCGATCAGGAGAAGGCGTTCGCGGCCGCCGGCCTCACCGACGAGGAGCGCGCCATGGTGCGCAACCGCGACTGGCGCGCCATGATCCGGTACGGCGTCAGCTTCTTCATGCTGGAGAAACTGGGCGCGGTGGTCGGCGTGTCGAACCTGCACATCTACGCGGCCATGCGCGGCGAGACGCTGGAAGAGTTCCAGAAGACCCGTAACGCGCCGGGCGCGCTCTATTCGGTGGCGGGCACCGACGCGCCGAAGCTCGCCTGGGACAAGGAGCCAACGCCGGCTAAGTAATGGCGAGAATTTACGAGCATTGTCGTGCAGGTTTATGCCCGCGCGCCTAGCCGTTCGTTCCGCCGCGAAAATGCGTCGGCACCGCCCCGAAGCGGCGGCGGAAGGCTTGATTGAAATACGAAATGTCGGCGAAGCCGCTGGCGAATGCGATATCGCCGATCTTGCGCCGGTCGTTGCGCCGATCCGCAAGCATCGTCCTCGCTCGTTGCAGACGCAGTTCGAGCACCCGCTCGGTAAAACTCAAGCCGGCCTCCTGCAACAGCTCCTGCAGATAGCGCTGTGACAGCCCGAGCTTGAGACAGACCTCTTGCGACGAAAAACCAGGATCAACAAAACGTTCGGCAATGATAGCCACAATTTCGCGGGCACGGGCGGCGCGCAGCCCGCGCGTGCTGGCGATTTCGAGCGCCTCGCCGCTAGCGCCGAGTGCAATCGCAACAAGATCAATCAGCGCGGCATCGACATGTCTGAAAAGCACCGAATCGTTTTCGACGCCCTCGAGCTCAGAAATGATGGCGAGATAGCGCTTCAGGTGCTGCACCGCAGGACTGTTAGCGTCAAGGGGCAGAGCGATCCGGTTCTCGATGTCGGGCACCAAAGCGGACAATTGCGCAACGGGTACCGCGACCCCGAGCCACGAATTTTCTGAACCCAGCATCGACTCCGCGCGCACATCGCAAGGTTCCGTATTGGCAACGATGGTGATTCCGCCCGGCGGCAAATCCAGCGTCCGCCCCTGCTGAGAGATCGCCATCCTTGTTCGCGGGAGCACAAGACCAATATATGATTCGACCCCGCGGCGCGCGGCGATATGGCGCGCGTTCAGCGCTAAGCGATTGATCGTGCCCGTGAACTCCACCAGCGCGCATGCACCAAGCTGCGTAAACGCAGTGCTCGCCGAAAAGGGTAAATCGGCTCGACGCTTGATGTCAGCTTCGCCGTATATCGCGCAGTAAGTGTCGACCCAGTTCGAAAAGCGCGCATGGTCGTCAAGGCTTGACGGCAACGCATCCGTCGAAAAAATCACTTTCTTCATCGATCGCAACGGCGAGCGGCCGCCCCCGAAACCAATTATTACATTACCACGCTACCTCGAAACGAACGTAGTATTTTTACGAAGCCATCCATCGTTCGCGCTCCAGCTAATTTTTTGCGCGCTTTAGCTAAATAGACGACATATGCATATCATGCCACTTCAGATATTCTGATTACTGTGGCCGAACAACATCAGCAGCAATATTATTGGTGAAGTGCGTGCCAGCTAAAATATAACGCGCCAGTCCCCAAGACACTTCGCACCGTCCCTGACAAGAGTTGATGCTCGCGGGCCGTGCGGCCGCAATATTTGTTTGGGGGCATTAATGCACCGCTTTGTTCTATCAGCGCTGGCAGCGACTGGCGTTATCTTCTGTTGCGGCCAAATTTCCTTGGCCGCCGACGGACCGCTGAAGGCCCCGATGATCAAGCCAGCCTACAATTGGACTGGCTTCTACGTCGGCGGCAACGCGGGATACGGTTGGGGAAAATCCGGCGCCACGCTCGCGCCGAACGACGCTTCCAGCACGCTCGTCAGCACGACCTTTGGCCCGCAGGCACCATCATTCAACACGTCCGGCGCGCTCGGCGGCCTGCAACTCGGTTATAATTGGCAAGTCGGGCGGAACTGGCTGCTCGGTTTCGAAACAGACTTCAATTTTTCCGATATCAAAGGCGACGGCAGCGCGAATTCCTCGATCATTTTCGCCGCTATTACGACGGCAACCGTTGCCGAAGAAAGCGTGAAGTGGTTTGGAACGGTACGAGCGCGCCTGGGCTATTTGCCCCAGGACAATTTGCTGGCCTATGTGACGGGCGGACTGGCCTACGGCCGCGTCGATCAGACGGCCAGCTTCAACAATACCAGCACGGTTGGCATTATCGCGAACGCGGGCGGATTTAGCACGGTCTGTCTGGCCAACAGCACCTGCTATACCGGATCGTCATCGCGAACCGCGGTCGGCTGGACCCTGGGCGGCGGTCTTGAATACGCCTTCTGGCGGAACATCACGCTCAAAGCCGAGTACCTCTACGTCGATCTTGGTACCAACGACTTCAATATCACCGCGCAACGAATTACGCCCGGGCTTGGATTCTCACCAGCCACCTTCAACGCGCAATTCGACCGCACCCATTTCCACGTCGCGCGCGTCGGGGTGAATCACAAATTCTAGGCACCCAGCCTACTCCGCCGGCGGTGCCGTGCTCGCGCAACGCAAGTCGGCTTTAGCCGGCCTGCGCGTCATTGACCGGCGATCTCGGGTAAGCGCCAGACCGCCGGGCGCGCTCGACACCGGACACCAGCAAGACGATGCCGAGCACCCCGACGAGGAGCACCGCGGCGATGCCGGCCACCGTCAGCAGCAAGAGGTCGAAGCCGCCGCGCGCATAGAGGAAGGCGATAATCGACACCGCCGCGCCGGACGACACGAAAGTCAAGAAATAGCGCACCGCGTAGACGCGGCCGCGCCAGGCGTCCGCCGTGTAGCGCGCAATGACGAGGTCGCCGACCGTCACCTGCCCATAGATCGCCGCCATGGTGAGCGCGAGCACCAGGATCAGCGTCAGCCCGGTCGCGTGCGCCGCCCACAGGATGCCGAGAAACTGCGCCGCCACAATGAAGGCGAAGAGCTGATAGGGCGCGACGCGCTCGACCAGCCGGCCGACCGCGAACTGCGCGAGCGCGCCGCACATGAACACGGCGGTGGCGAGCGAGCCGACCAGCAGTAGCGGCACGTCCTGCCCAAGGCGCTCGTCGACGATCTTCGGCAGCGCGATCGAGATCGTGTTGAAGGTCAGCCCGCCGGCGAGCGAGATCACCACATAAAGGCCAAACATGATCAGCGCCGCGCGCTGCGAGAGCGGCACATCGGCGACAGACTGGCGTGTCGACGTGCGGTGGCGGTCGTCGGGCACGAGCCACACATAGGCGATGCCGGTCGCGATGCAGACCAGCGCCGGCACCAGAAACGCGGCGCGCCAGCCGAGCCAGGAGGCGATCGCCGCGGTGACGCCGGCAGCGAGCGCCGCGCCGAGGTTGCCGCAAACGCCGTTGAACGCCACCGTCCGCCCCTGCGCCTTGGAGGCTTCCAGCAGCATCGGCATGCCGACCGGGTGATAGATGGCGGCGAACACGCCGACGCCGAACATCGACACCGCCAGCATGATCAGATTGGGCGCGGCGGCGACGCCGACGAGACTGACGCCGCAGCCGATATAGAAGGCCGCCATCATGTTGCGGCGGCTCCAGCGGTCGGCGAGCCAGCCGGCCGGCAGCGAGAACACGCCGAAGGCGACGAAGGCCGCGGTCGACAGCGCAATCATCTCCGAATAGGGCCGTTGGTAGATGACCTGCAAGCCGATGACCACGGTCGGATAAATCAGCAGCACGAAGTGATCGAGCGCGTGCGCCCAATTGAGAAAGCCGATGGAGCGGCGGCGGGCGGTCTCGTCAGCGGCGGCGGTGGTGACGATGGCGGTCGGGGTCATGGCGTGTCCGGCGTTAGGAGCGACTCGCAATATAGCCTTGCCTTTTGGCGACGTTCGGACGAATTTCGTCGAGATCGGGCCAAACCAGATCGGGCCAAAACTGATTGAGCCATGACAGCACAACCGCTCTACCGTCCGAATATGGATGACGCGCCGCGCACGGTCGCGGTGCTGGCGAGTTCGCGTCCGCCCGGCGACTGCATCCCCCTGCACGTCCATCGCCGCGGCCAGCTCACCTATGCCGTCAGCGGCATCATGCGGGTGGAGACGCCGGACGCCGCCTGGATCCTGCCGCCGGCGCGGGCGCTGTGGCTGCCGCCGCAGTGGCCGCACACCGTCATCATGCGCAGCCATGTCGAGATGCGCACGGTCTACATCGACGAGCCGCACTGTGCGGCGCTGCCGCAGCAGCCGCTGCTGGCCGAGATCAGCGGCCTGCTGCGCGAGCTGATCCTGGCGCTGCTGGAGGAGCCGGCCGATTACGACGAAAACGGCCGTGGCGGCGGCGTCGCCAAGCTGATCCTCGCCGAACTGGGCCGGCTGCGCGAAGGCCGGCTGGCGGTGCCGATGCCGCGCGACGAACGGGCGCTGCGGGTCGCGCGCGCGCTGCTCGACGATTCCAGCATCGGCCACGACCTCGACCGCTGGGCCGTCGAGGCCGGCGCCAGCCGCCGCACGCTCGCCCGCCTCTTCCGCAGCGAGACCGGCCTCGGCTTTGCCGAATGGCGGGCCCGGCTGCGCGCCATCGACGGGCTGGCGCGGCTGGCCGACGGCGCCTCCGTCGCCGACACCGCGCGCTCGGTCGGCTATGCCAGCGCCAGCGCCTTCTCGGCGATGATCCACCGCACGCTGGGCGGCGCGCCGCGTCATCTCTCCCGCTAATATATCTTATAAGTTATTGCTACTTATACGTGTTTTCGCGGATTCGATTGGACATCGCCTTTATACCGCGTTTAGGTTGTACCAATGTCCGGCGTGTTTTTTTGCCGGGCGGCCGGGGCGCGTAAGGGGCCTCAATGCGGTTCGGGGGGCGCGTTTGCGCGGCGATGTCCGTCGCCGCGGCCTTTGTTGTCTGTTGCGTGTGCGGTTCGGCGTCGTCCGCGGTTGCGGACGAAGACGACGACCCGACGGTCATGCTGTTTTCCGGCCGCGACCTCTGGCGCAACGGCGCCTTCGTCTATGGCGGCTTCCTGACAGCGCCCGGCGGCTTCGAGCAGGACGGCCTGCTGCTCAAGGTGCTGCTGTCCGGCGGGGTCTATCGCTACACGTCGCAGGGCCTCGGCGAAGACGTGATCGGCGCCGAATGGCTGGTGCAGGTGCTGCCGGGCTGGCGCATCAAGCGCGGCAACGTCGAACTGAAGGTGTTCTTCGGGCTCGACATCGAACGCCACAAACTATGGCCGGACGATCCCGGCAACCGCCTGCGCGGCAGCGACACCGGCGCGCGCGTTGCGGCCGAGCTGTGGGCCGAGCCGACGCCCGCCACCATGATCGCCGCCGACGTCTCGCTCTCGACCGTCGCCACCAACAATTCCGCCCGCCTCGCCTACGGCTGGCGCGTGCTGGAGGACATCGCCGGCGGCTTCTACGCCGGGCCGGAGGCGCAGTATTTCGGCTCCGACGGCTACCGCCATCTGCGGCTCGGCGCGCACATCACCAGCATGAAGACCGGCATCAACGAATGGACGGCCGCCGGCGGCTGGGCCGGCGACACCGAAGGCCGCAGCAGTCCTTACGTGCGGCTCGGCTTCATGTCGCGGCAGTGATCAGTCGAGCGTGCGCCGGAAGCGCGTCACCGCGATCGCCATGGCCACCAGCATCAGCACGAACAGCGCGGCGGCGTCGTAGCGCAGGTCGGCGACCGACGAGCCTTTCAGCATGACCGCGCGCACGATGCGCAGGTAATGCGTGAGCGGCAGCGCCTCGCCGATCCACTGCGCCCAGGCCGGCATGCCGGCGAACGGAAACATGAAGCCAGACAACAGAATGTTGGGCAGGAACCACATGATCGTCATCTGCATGGCCTGCAGCTGGTTCTGCGCCACCGTCGAGAAGGTGTAGCCGATCGACAGATTGGTGGCGATGAACAGCGTCGAGAGCGTCGCGAGCATCCCGAGGCTGCCGACGAGCGGCACGCCGAACAGCAGCACGCCGATGGCGATGATCATCGTGGCCTGGGTGATGCCGACCGCGATGTAGGGGATGATCTTGCCGAGCATGATCTCGACCGGCGAGATCGGCATCGCGAGCAGGGTCTCCATCGTGCCGCGCTCGATCTCGCGCGTCACCGACAGCGCCGTAAAGATCAGCATGGTCATGGTGAGGATGGTGCCGACCAGCCCCGGCACGATGTTGA
>CAYJPU010000133.1:0-9669 GCA_964372105.1 uncultured Undibacter sp. | reverse complement strand
TTCATCGAGGCGATGTTGTCGTAGGTCCAGGCCTTGGGGTGGACCTTGCGGTCGATTGCCGCGTTCTCGGCCGGCATGCCGAAGGCGTCCCAGCCCATCGGGTGCAGCACGGCGTGGCCCGTGGCGCGTTTGAAACGCGCGACCACGTCGCCCATGGTGTAGTTGCGGACGTGGCCCATGTGGATGCGCCCCGACGGGTAGGGGAACATCTCCAGCACGTAGTATTTCGGGCGGGCGTCGTCGTTCTTGGTGGCGAAGATGGCCTGGGCGTCCCAGGCCTTCTGCCAACGGGCCTCGGCCTCGCGGGCGTTGTAGCGCTCAGGTAGCGCAACGGTTTTGCTCGAATCGGCGGTCATTTACGGCTCTTTTTAGGGCCGGGGGGTGGTCGCATGAAAGGGGGCGGGGGGTCAACGGGGCGCCCCGAAGCTCGCCTCGGACGCGTCGTGCAGAGCCGGCAGCCGCGTCGATATGTTGGAGTAATTGACAACAGCGTTGGAGTGTTGGTATAAACTCCAACATGGGCACCGAGTCGCTGACGAACGAACGGCATGTGCTGGATGCCGAGACGTTCGTTGAGATCGTCGTGTGGCGTTTGACGAAGTCGCTGCGGGGCTCGCGCCACCGGCTCAAATACCGCCTTGCGCTGGTCAACCGCGGCATCTGCGTCCTGCGTTATGACAATGAAGCCGGTAAAGGCGATCACCGCCACGCCGGAAATATCGAGACGCCGTACGCGTTCAGGGGTTCCGACACGCTTTTGGCCGACTTTTGGCGGGACGTTGAAGACTGGAGGCGCTGAAATGAAAACCGTTACCTTGCAAGTCGCCTCGCTCGACGACGTCAAACGGCGGGCTCAAGAGGCGTTCCGCGGTAACAGCCAAGGCGCCCGCATCACATTTGCTTCGCCTGAGCTGCTGTTCAAGGTTTTGACGACAAAGCGGTGGGAGCTGGTCCGTATGATGACCGGTGCGGGGCCTTTGACGATTCGGGAAGCGGCGCGGCGGGTCAGCCGCGATGTAAAGGCCGTGCACGGCGACATCCATGCGCTGCTCAATGCCGGCATTCTGCAAAAGACGGACAATGGCCGTATCGTGTTCCCGTACGACGCCATTCATGTCGACGTCACCTTACGTGCCGCCTGAACCTTTGATCCGGCAGGTTCCAGGAACCGGCCGCCTGTTGCGCGGGTTAACCCGGCGTCACAGGAGGTGCACATGCTCGACACTCAGAAGATCAAAGAACACATGGAAGTCTGCGGCTCCGAGGGAGCGCATGTCGGCACGGTGGACTGCCTGAAGGGCAGCGACCGGATCATGCTCACCAAGAACGATCCGAAATCCGGCGGTCAGCACCATCTCATCCCGGTCGATTGGATCGACACGATCGACGACAAGGTACGGCTGAAGAAGTCCGCCAGGGACGTCATGGCCCAGTGGCAGGCGGCGGCGTGACGCCGCCCTGATCCGCGCCCGCGACGACCCGGGGGTGGCCGCATGAAAGGGGGCGGGGGCAACGGGGGCCGCCGAGGCCTCCCAAAACGGGCCACACGAGTGCGGTCAGGCAGTCACGTAGGCATGGCCGAGGCACCGACGGCCACCTTATTGCGGCCCTGGGCCTTGGCCGCGTAGAGCGCATCGTCGGCGGCCTTGATCAGTGCATCGACCGTTTCGGCCCCGTTGTCTCCGACGGTGGCGACGCCGATGCTGACGGTCACGCGGCCCAGCGGGCTGTCGGCATGGACGATAGCGCGGTCTTCGACCGACTGGCGCAGCCGGTCGGCGATCTTCACCGCCTGGTCGATTGTGGCGCCCGGCAACAGCAAGACAAATTCCTCTCCGCCAAAGCGGGCGGCGAGATCGCCGTCATTCCTGACGCTCTTGGAAAGAACATCCGCGACCGCGCGCAAACAGGAGTCACCTTCCAAATGACCATACTTGTCGTTGAACCGCTTGAAATAATCGATATCGATCATCAGCAACGCCAAAGGCGAGCAAAGCGCAACCGACACCTGCAAAGCGGCCTGTAACCGGACATCGAAGACGTGCCGGTTCGCCAGAGCGGTGAGGCCGTCTCGCTGCGCGAGTATTTCGAGCTTCGCGTTGGTCGCGCGCAATTGCGCGTCGTGAACAGCAAGCTGCTGCGCCATCTTGTCCATGGCGGTGGCAAGCGGGACGAATTCGGACGCCAAATTCTGTTGCATGACTTGCGTGGTGAGATGACCCTGTCCGATTTCGGTCGCCGTGCGCGCGAGTGCACGGATCGGTCGCATGAAGAAGCGCTCGCCACCGAACCAGATGCCGATCAACACGATCGCCGCGACAATCGCGAGCTGCCCGTAGGACCGCATCATAGCGGCATTCACCTTCTGCAGCGTTTCCCTCTCGTTCAAGCCGATGATGAAACGTGCAGTGGTGCCCGAAAGCTGGGTGAAAGCGAAAATGCGCGCAACGCCGTCAATTCCCTGCGTGCTAACGATGCCTTCAGTTTGCGCCAGCACTGTTTTGATCAAAGGCCCGTTCGGGAATTGCCGGCCCACCCATTCTTCCGGATTAGGGTAACGTGTGAGCACCGTCCCAGTGCCGTCAACCATCAGAACGACCGAGCCGGCACGCTTTGCGACGTCGGCCGCGATGCGGCCGATCCAATCCAGATCGAGGAGGGCGTTGAACACAACGTCAACCGATCCGCTTAGTGAGCGCTCGCCATACCCGACAATAACAGTCGGGCCCAGGATGCGCCGCCCCAGCACGTAATCGCTCATCGCAAAGCCGCCATTGCGCAATATCTGCTGGAAATGCGGCCGGTCGGAGATATCGAGACCGATGGAGCCGGGATTCGCGGAACAGACGACCTTGCCGTCCGATCCTGCGACGGAAATCGTTTTTAAATTCGGCGTGCTGGTGAACGCGGCTTTGAGGAACTCGTCGCAAGGCACCTTGCTCTCGATGAATTTCGGATAGGCGCGGGCGATGAGCTGCAGCGTCACGCGCGCGGCGGCAATACTCTCATTCTGCTTTTCCGCGCCTTGCTTGGCCAGCATCAAGGCATGCTGACGGGCACCTTCAAGGTCGGAGCGCCGTTCACTTTCGATGGCGTAAATGCGCTCAAGCGCAAGCGGCACGATCGCGACAATGGCTAAAACAAGCAACCGCCGCCGGATGCTCGCGCCTGATTTCGACGACTTGGTCTGCGCAGTGGCTTGTCCGACTCTGTCGGTCATGCCGGCGGCCCCGTTGTCTTGGCTGAAAAAGCGAAACAATCACCTCAGCTTTACCGCGGCATTCTAAACGCAGCTTATAGTGGCAACGTGACTTATCACAATTCCCTACCCGGCGCCTCAGGCGCCGGAAAACAGGCAAACGCAGTAAAGACAGTAAAGATATTGAGCGCCGTGCCGCCGCCCTGATCCGCGCTTGCAACGCGGGCGTTGTCGCGCTCAGGCAGCGCAGCGGTTTTGCTCGAATCGGCGGTCATTTACGGCTCTTTTTAGAGCCGGGGGTCAACGGGGGCGCTTGACCCGGGACCGGCCACGCCCGAAACCTTTGACACGCCAAATTCTGGCTATAATCTAGCCAGAATGCGCTTCGATATTGTATTGGCACCTGAAGCGGTCGAGGACCTTGGCTCCTTAAGAGTGAACATTCGGGCTACGCTACGGTCAGCGATCGAGGCGCATCTTAGGCTCGAGCCACGCAAGACAAGCCGCAGCCGCATCAAGCGGCTGAGGGGGATGGACCGGCCGCAGTTTCGACTTCGCGTGGACGAGGTTCGGGTTTTCTACGACGTAAACGCTACGACAGTCGAAATTTTGGCAATTGTCAGCAAGTCGGAGGCTGAGGCATGGCTGGCCCAATTCGGAAGTCCGAAATGAAGGAAGTACCCCTTTCCGAGGTCAAAGACGATCTTTCTCGGTTTCTGCGCGCGGCCGAGAAGCAGGACATTGTCATCACGCGGCACGGCAAGCCGGCCGGCGTTCTCATTGGGTTCGAATCGGAAGACGACTGGTTCGAATATCGATTGGAAAATGACGAGCGGTTTTGGCAACGGATCGAAAAGGCGCGCGCCAGCCTGCGTGCCGGGCGGGGCGTGCGTCTGGAAGATATGGAATCGGAATAGTGCAAGACGTCACCGTTGAACCGACATCCGGCCTCATGCACGTGCACGCCGACATCGCGCGCGCCTGCCGCGACGCCGGCCGCGACCCCGCCAGCGTGACGCTGGTGGCGGTGTCGAAGACCTTCGGGCCTGAGGCGATCGAGCCGGTGATCGAAGCCGGCCAGCGCGTGTTCGGCGAGAACCGTGTGCAGGAAGCCAAGGCCAAATGGCCGGCGCTGATGGAAAAGCACCCCGGGCTGGCGCTGCATTTGATCGGGCCGCTGCAATCCAACAAGGCCAAGGAAGCGGTGGCGCTGTTCGACGCCATCCATTCGGTCGACCGCGCCAGCCTGTGCGAGGCGCTGGCGAAGGAGATCGACAAGCAAGGCCGCGCGCCGACGCTGTTCGTGCAGGTCAACACCGGCGCCGAGCCGCAGAAGGCCGGCGTGCTGCCGCAGGACGCCGACGGTTTCCTCAAAGCCTGCCGCGACACCTACAAACTAACGATTGCCGGGCTGATGTGCATTCCGCCGGCCGACGAGGCGCCGGGCCCGCATTTCGCGCTCACCGCCAAGATCGCCAGGCGCAACGGGTTGAAGCTGCTGTCGATGGGCATGAGCGCGGACTTCGGCGCGGCGATCGCCGTGGGCGCGACGCATGTCCGCGTCGGCAGCGCGATCTTCGGGGGACGGCACTAGCACTTGTCATCCCGGGCGAACCCCGACTTGATCGGGGGGAGACCCGGGATCCAGTACGCCGTGCACTATCGATAGACTGCGGCGTACTGGGTGCCCGCTTTCGCGCGGACGACGACGGCAAATGAGGACGGCACGAGATGAGCCAAGAAGAACTCGACCGCTGGCAGCAGCGCTTCTCGGCGCCGGGCTATCTGTTCGGCACCGCGCCCAACGCCTTTCTGAAAGCGCAGGCGCACCGCCTGCGCCAAGGCCAGAGCGCGCTCGCCATCGCCGACGGCGAAGGCCGCAACGGCGTGTTCCTGGCCGAGCAGGGGTGTGATGTGCTGTCGATCGACTTCTCAGCCGCCGCGCAGGACAAGGTGCGCAAGCTCGCCGCCGACCGCGGCGTCACGCTGCGCGTCGAACAGGCCGACGTCGTCAACTGGACCTGGCCGGCGAACACGTTCGACGTGGTGGCGGCGATCTTCATCCAGTTCGCCACGCCGGCCGAGCGCGACAAGATCTTCGCCGGCATCAAGAAGACGCTGAAGCCGGGCGGGCTGCTGCTGATCGAGGGCTACGGCTTAAAGCAGCTCGAATACAAGACCGGCGGCCCGTCCAAGGTCGAGAACCTCTACACCCGCGCGATGCTCGAGCAGGCGTTCGGCGACTTCACGTCGCTCGACATTCGCGAGCACGACAGCGACATCCGCGAAGGCGACGGCCACGGCGGCCTGTCGGCGCTGATCGACGTGGTGGGGGTGAAGTAGTTTCTCTGCTGTCGTCCCCGCTTTCGCGGGGACGACAGTTGAGAGGCTTACCTGAACCGCGGCATGTTCGGCGGGTTGGAGCCGAGCGAATTGGCGTCGAGCGGCTTCTTCAACAGACTCGACCGCAACGCGCCCGGCTGCGGCGCAGGCGCGGCCTGCGGCGGCGGCTGATAGCTAGGCGCCTGCGGCATCGCCGGCTGCAACGGCGGCGGCTCGGCCGGCGCGCCGTAGTCCATGAAGTCGTCGTCGCTCATGCGATGGCTCATGGTGGCGCTGCGCCAGCGCTCGATCACCGTCGAGATCAGGTCGCGGCTGATAGTGGAGCCGGCTTCCGCGCGCGTGTTGCCGGAGGCTTCGCTGTTCGGCCGCATCGCCGCCGGCAGTTCCTTGAAGCGCATGCGCGTCGGCAGCGCCACGCCGGAGCCGAAGGTGAACACCTCGCGGGTGCCGAGCGACGGGATGAACGACAACAGGTTCGCCGCCGCGTCCGACACCGCCGAGCGGATCAACGCCTGGTCGCGGTCGTTCGACAGCCGCATCACGAACAGAGTCGAGCACTGCGAGATGATGGTCGGGTCGATCTCGGCCGGCCGCTGCGTCACCAGCCCCAAGAAGACCCCGTATTTGCGGCCTTCCTTGGCGATGCGCGACAGCGCGCGGCGCGTCGGGCCGAAGCCGATCTTCTTGTCGGCGGGCGCGTAGCGGTGGGCTTCTTCGCAGACGAACAGCAAGGGCGCGACGCCGTCGCTCCACAGGCCGAAGTCGAAGGCCATGCGGCACAGCACCGACACCACCGAGTCCACCACCTCGGCCGGGAAGCCGGCGAGCTGCATGATGGTCATCGGCTTGCCGTCCGCCGGCAAACGGAACAGCGAACCGATGATTTCCGCCATGGTGTCGCCGCCGATGTTCGCGTTCTCGAACATGAAGGCGTAGCGCGGGTGATTGCGGAAGGTCTGAATGCGGCCGATCAGCTTGTGATAGACGGTCGCGCGCGAGCGGTTCTCGAGCTTGCCCATGCGCTCGTCGAGCAGGTTGATCAGGTCTTCGATGCGGTACGGCACCGGCGTGTCGGCGGTGAAGCCGGCGTCGCGCGGGTCGCGGCGCTTGGCGAGCAGGCTGTTGTTGCCGCTGTTGCGGTATTGCAGATAGGCCGCCTTGGCCAGCGGGATCACCTCGGACAGGATCTCGACTTCCTCGTCGACGCCGGGACGGCCGCCGAAGAAGGCGTCGATGGTCTCCTCGAAGTTGAACAGCCAGAACGGCAGGCGCAGGTTGCGCGGGTTGAGCACCTGCGCCTTGTCGCCGAAGCAGCGGCTGTATTCGTTGTGCGGATCGACCAGGAAGATGCGCAGGTTCGGCCGGGTGTCGAGAATCTGCTGCAGGACGATGGCGACGCCGCTCGACTTGCCGACGCCGGTGGCGCCGAGGATGGCGAAGTGGCGGCTCACCAGATGGTCGATGTCGACGTGCACGCCGATGCTGGTGTTCTGCTGCAGGTCGCCGACATGGGCATGGTTGGCGTCGGCGGCGCCGTAGACCTGGCGCAACTCGCGCTCGCCGAGCATCTGCGCGCTGTCGCCGATGTTGGGATATTCGGTGACGCCGCGCTGGAAGCGGCCGCCTGCGAGCAACTCGCCGATCAGATCGAGCCGCGCCACTTTGCGGAAGGCCGCGCCGCCGGCGCTTTCTTCGCCGACCTCGGTCACCAGGCCGATGATCAGGGCTTTGGGCGTGGTGACGCCCATAAATTTGCCGACGGTCGGGCTGTCGGCGCCGAAGCTGCGCGCGGTCAATTCGACGGTCGCGGTCGCGCCGTTCACGGTCGTGACGCGGCCGACCTGTTCAAGCGCAGTGCGCGGCGGCGCGCCGAGATCGCGTGCGGGGGGAGGCAGCGTCATGTCGCCCTGTCGTGTCGTGATCCGTGACAACCGGATTTCACAGCAAACTAGCGTGGAGACGCTTCCGGCATATTAATTTTTCTGACTGTGCCGACGCCTCGCGCGGGCGTGCTTAAAAAGTCGTGCCTTAAGCTCGGACAAATCGCGCGGTTTACGCTTACTCAACCACGATGCGGGTGCGCGGCCCGAGCAGCGCGAGCAGGCGGCGCAACGCCGGCGTCGTGAGCGCGATGCAACCGGCGGTCGGCGCGAAACCCGGCCGGGCGACATGGATGAACACGGCGCTGCCGCGGCCGGCGACGCGCGGCCGGGTGTTGTGGTCGATCTCGACGATGAAGTCGTAAAGCCGGTCGCTGCGGGCCAGCCGGTCGGCCGGGCTGTTCGCTGGTATCTTGATAGGCTGGTTGTAGCGCCGGTCGGCCGGATCCTCGCACCAGCCGTCGTCGCGGCCGATCGGCTGCACCGGCAACGCCGTCGCCGGGCGGGGATGCCGGTCGGCGCGCCACCACAGCCGCTTCGGCCGGAAGGTGCCCCGCGGCGTGCCGCCGTCGCCCTCGCGCTTGTTGGCCTTGATGCCGCCGCGGCCGAGCGCCACCGGCAGGGCATGGGGGCCGATCGTCAGCCAGCCGCGGGTGGGGTGGCCGGGTTTGCGGCGGACGGACACGCGGGAAAGTGATCTTTTTGTCATGTGGCGGCACGAATTCGTGAGGGGCGGGTAGCGGACGCAAATACCAGTTCTCCCTTGCTCTTTTAGCCCCGAATGTTCTACTTCGCGAGCAATGGCGAGTATTTCGCCCACGCTTTTGGGAATCTCATGCCGAGCAAGCGGACCATCCTGATCGTCGACGACGACGCCGACATGCGCGAGGCGCTGGTCGAGCAATTAGCGCTGCACGAGGAGTTCGACGCCACGGCGGTCGACAGCGGCACCAAGGGCGTGCAGGCGGCCAAGAACGGCCAGGTCGATCTCGTGATCATGGACGTCGGATTGCCGGACGTGGACGGCCGCGAGGCGGTCCGCATCCTGCGCAAATCCGGCTTCAAGTCGCCGATCATCATGCTGACCGGGCACGACACCGACAGCGACACTATCCTCGGGCTCGAATCCGGCGCCAACGACTACGTCACCAAGCCGTTCCGTTTCGCCGTGCTGCTGGCGCGCATCCGCGCGCAATTGCGGCAGCACGAGGCGAGCGAGGACGCCGTCTTCACCATCGGGCCCTACACCTTCCGGCCGAGCTCGAAGCTGCTGCTCAACCCGAAGGGCAGCAAGGTGCGGTTGACCGAAAAGGAAACCGCGATCCTGCGCTACCTCTATCGCGCCGGGCTGAAGCCGGTGTCGCGCGAGACGCTGCTGCAGGAGGTCTGGGGCTACAATTCCGGCGTCACCACGCACACGCTGGAAACGCACATCTACCGGCTGCGCCAGAAAGTGGAAAAGGACGCGGCCGCGCCGCAGATCCTGGTCACGGAAGCCGGCGGCTATAAGCTGGTGCCGTGAGAACAATTCAAACCGTCATTCCGGGGCGCCGCGAAGCGGCGAACCCGGAATCCAGAGCCAAGACGGGGCGCTCTCAATCGTGTTTCTGGATTCCGGGTCCACGCGCTACGCGCGTGTCCCGGAATGACGGCTGAAAATGGCCCTCGAAGACGACATCGCATTTTTTGAACAGGTGCCGACCTTCGCCGCGCTCGGCAAGCAGGCGCTGCGCGTGCTCGCCATCGGCGCCGAGACGCGCCACCTGGCCAGCGGCGCGGTGCTGTTCTACGCCGGCGAGCTCGCCGACGCCGGCTACCTGGTGCAGGAAGGCTCGCTGCTGTTGGAACCCGGCACGTTTTCCGAAAGCCGTGAATTCACCGTCGGGCCCGGCACGCTGGTCGGCGAGCTGGCGCTGCTGACGGACACCGTGTCGTCGGCGACCGCGATCGCCAAGGAGCCGACCACGGTGGTGCGCATCTCGCGCAACCTGTTCCGCAAGATGCTGGAAGGCTATCCGGGCGCCGCCGAGCGGCTGCGCGACCTGATGGCGTCGCGCGTCGACAGCTGGACCAAGGAACTGGGGACCGTGCGGCGGGCCCTGGATAAAGGCCAATAGATCGGCGCGGCATGCCTTCTTTCTTCACCTCCCCCTGGAGGGGGAGGTCGGCGAGCGGTAGCGAGCCGGGGGGGGGGGGTCACTCTGTAGCTGAGGTTAAAATAGCTGTGGCCCCCCCCCCCCCCCCCAC